>JAFAGF010000260.1 GCA_023422975.1 Pseudomonadota bacterium | reverse complement strand
AGTACGAGAGGACCGGAGTGGACACACCTCTGGTGTACCTGTTGTCACGCCAGTGGCATCGCAGGGTAGCTACGTGTGGAAGAGATAACCGCTGAAAGCATCTAAGCGGGAAACTCGTTTCAAGATAAGATCTGCCGGGGCCTCGAGCCCCCTGAAGGGTCGTTGTAGACCACGACGTTGATAGGCTGGGTGTGGAAGCGCAGTAATGCGTTAAGCTAACCAGTACTAATTGCCCGTGAGGCTTGACCCTATAACTTTGATACTGCTAGGCAGTTCAGACTAGTTATGCCAGTTGTGCGCAATCGAATAAATCTGATTTTGATTCTATGAATTTGATGAGCAGCTAGCGCTGCTCATCCACAGTTTATGCCTAGTGACCATAGCAAGTTGGTCCCACTCCTTCCCATCCCGAACAGGACAGTGAAACGACTTTGCGCCGATGATAGTGCGGACTCCCGTGTGAAAGTAGGTCATCGCTAGGCTCTTACAGCGACAAACCCCCTGATCTCTAACGAGGCAGGGGGTTTTATTTTTTCCGAATTTGAATTTAAATTGATAGCTGCTGGCGTTGGATGTGCTTGCGTTTAGATATCAAATATTTATCAAAGCATTATTGGATGAGCGCAAAGCGCTCTATTTTTTGAAGCCGCTGTGCGCGGCAAGGTGGTGCAAATGCAGTTGCAAGATATTCTTTACTCGCAAGGTTTTGGTATTCGCCGCGTGTGCTCGGGGCTGGTGCAGCAAGGCTGGGTAGAGGTGTACGAGGGTGATGCTGCAGAGCCTGTGCAGGTGAAAGACTCTACGGCCGAGTTCGACCCGGAAGGCTTGCGCTTTCGGGTGCAGGGCGTGGATTGGGAATACCATGAAAAGGGCTATGCCCTGCTCTACAAACCTGCGGGCACGGAGTGTTCGCAAAAGCCTTCCGCCCATCCGAGCATTTACACCTTGCTGCCCGCTCCGTTGCGCCAGCGTCCGAATAAGGGGGCCGTGCAGGGCTTGCAAGCGGTAGGGCGTTTGGACCAAGACACGACAGGCTTTTTGCTGCTCAGCGATGACGGTCAGTTCATTCACCGCATGAGTTCGCCCAAAAAACATGTGGCTAAGGTGTATCGCGTGACGACCAAGCACCCTATTACGCAGGCCATGGTGGACAAGTTGCTTGCAGGCGTGGTGTTGGATGATGATCCCAAGCCAGTCAAAGCTGCCGCTTGTGAGGTGGTGGAAGAATGTGTGCTGGATTTGACGCTGACGGAAGGCAAATACCATCAGGTCAAGCGCATGCTGGCTGCAGTGAGCAACCGCGTGGAAGGTTTGCATCGCTGGAAAATTGGCAGTCTGGCGCTACCTGAAGACATGAAGCCCGGTGAGTGGCGTTGGCTGAGTGCGCAGGACCTGGAAAAACTGCGCTAAGTCCGTTTTTCGCTAATCCCCAAAAAGCCAAGCTTGTGACCGAGCTTGGCTTTTTCTTTGGGTATGCAGTATCTGGCTGTACTGGCAGGGCTTGGGCCCGCCTATGCGCTGGGTTCACCCCTGTACTGAAGTGATGCGTGCAAATCAAAGAGTACGCCGTGGCGCAATGCGCCTTGGGCAATGCGCATGTGCTGCAGCTGGAACATGTCAAACACTGCGCACATGACGCTGACGCCACCGCCAATGACGGGGCGCAATTCTTCGCGCAAACCTTGCAGGGGCAGACGGTCAATGTGGCCAGCATAAATGAGTTGCTGCTGCAATTGAAACAGGGTGGGGCGCGTGATCTCTCCGGCGGGGTAGCCTGCTTGATGCAGCGCTTTGCTGATGGCGCCAGCAGTGCCGGATGAGCCAAAAACATGCTCCCACGTGGCATGGCTTAAAGGGGCCATATGCGTTTGCAGCAGTGCCTGGGCATCGGCGTTGGCTGCGGCAAAGCGTTCGGCATTCAGGATGCCATCACCAAAAAAACGCTGTGCCCAAGCTACGCTGCCGATGGGGCATGAAACCGCTGATTCGAGGTGGGAGCCTTGGCCGATGCAAATTTCGGTGGAGCGTCCGCCAATATCCACCACCAGTCTTCGCTCTGTCGAAGGCGGCAGCAAGCTGCTGACACCTTGGTAGATTAGTGCGGCTTCACGTTCGCCAGAAATTAATTCGACCGGACAGCCCAAAATAGCTTGGGCTTGCTGCAAAAAAGCTTCGCGGTTGCGAGCCTCCCGCAGCGTCTGTGTGGCAACCACGCGGCGATGCGTGGGCGGAATATGGGCAATCAGCCCCGCATAACGGCGCAAGCATTCCAGGCCCCGTTCCATGGCGGACGGCAGCAGATTGCCGGCGCTATCCAGTGCGCCGCCTAGTCGGATGGTTTCTTTGCGTTGTAGCTCGGTGTGCAATTTGCCATCGATGATGCGACCTACAAGCAGTAGGACGCTGTTAGAGCCGATGTCGATGCTGGCGAGCAGTGGAGCTTTCATGGTGCACAAGGAAATACGCAGCCCGCCAGATTACCATTAGAGTCAGGTCATTCCAGTAGTCAGCAGGCCTTGGATGCATGAAGTCGTCACATGGCTGTCATCGTTTCGTCACATGGCTTGGGGATACTGGAGAGGCAACGCCAAAGAGTTTTCATGTATTCAAAGACAGAACCATTCATTGCAACGCCTCCCGCATTTATGGCACTGCAGCAAGACGTCGCGCGCGCAGTGCCGGAGCCGGCTGCTTTGACGGCCTCGGCCGCCTCTGTCGCCCCCCTGGCTTTGCTGCAGCGTGACCACTGTATTTTGGCCTTCAATGAGCGTGTGATGGCATGGGCACGGCGTGAGGATGTGCCGCTGCTGGAGCGCTTGCGCTATCTGTGCATCGTTTCTTCAAACCTTGACGAGTTTTTTGAGGTGCGTTCCGCGCCGCACATTGTGGCCGTGAATGCGCAGGCACAAGGCGTTTACAACATGGCCGATGGTTTGGCCTTGCTGCGCAAAGCGCAAGAGCTGGTAGCGCGCCAGTACGCGCTCTATAACGATGCTTTGGTGCCTGCTTTTGAAGCAGCGGGCATTCGCATTGTCAATCACCAGGACCGCACGGCTGCGCAGCGCCGCTGGGTGCATCGCCATTTTCAGCAGGCGGTGAAGCCTTTGCTGGTGCCTGTGGCCCTAGACCCTGCGCATCCATTTCCGCAGGTAGCCAACAAATCGCTGAACATGGTGGTGCGGCTGAAGGGGGGTGATGCTTTTGGCCGAGCCAATGAGGTGGCGATTGTGAAACTGTCGCGCGCGCTGCCGCGTTTGATGGAGATGCCCGCCAGTATTTGCGGCAAAAAACGGCTGTTTGTCAGCCTCTCCAGCATGGTGCGTGCCCACATCTCGGAGCTGTTTGATGGCCGCGAAGTGGTGGAGACGGTGCAGTTTCGCGTCACCCGCAACACCGAGTTGCTTGTGGAAGAAGACGAGGTGGATGATTTGCGCACGGCGCTGCGGGAAGAGCTGGCTTACCGCCAGTTTGGTCAGGCGGTGCGGCTGGAGGTGAGCAGTCACTGCTCGGAGTTTTTGGCTACCACCTTGTTGCAAGAGTTTGATCTGCCCCCGCAGGCGCTGTTTCGCGTGCAAGGGCCGGTGAATTTGGTACGGCTGGCGGAGTTGATTGATTTGGTCAATGCGCCGAGCATGTTGTTCAAACCGTGGCAAGGCAGTTGGCCCAAACAGCTCAAGCCTGCCGCCAAGGTGATGGCGCAAATGCGCAGGCAAGATGTGCTGATTCACCAGCCCTTTGAGCAGTTTGATGCGGTGCTGGAGTTGTTGCGCGAAGCGGTGCACGACCCGGCTGTGGTGGCCATCAAGCAAACCGTGTACCGCACGGGTGCCAAGTCCGAGTTGATGGATCTGCTGGCCAAGGCGGTGCGCTTGGGTAAAGAAGTGATGGCCGTGGTGGAGTTGAAGGCGCGCTTTGATGAAGAAGCCAACATCAATTGGGCCGATGCGCTGGAAGCGGTGGGTGCGCAGGTGGTGTATGGCGTGGTGGGGCTTAAAACCCACGGCAAGATGCTGCTGGTCACGCGCCGTGAAGGCAAGGGTTTGCGCCGTTATGGACACCTTTCTACCGGCAACTACAACCCCAAGACGGCGCGCATGTACACGGATTTGAGCTATCTGACATGCGATGCGGTATTGACCGCCGATATGGATGCCGTGTTTCGCCATCTGGCCAGCCCCAACGTTAAGCCCAAGCTGGACAAGCTGGTGATGGCTCCTTTTGCCTTGCAGCAGACCATGCTGGCGCACTTGCAGTCTTGCAAGCAAGCGGCGCTCAAAGGGGAATATGCTCGCGTGGTGGTCAAGAGCAATGCCATGACCGACGAGACGCTGATCCACGCCTTGGTGGAGGCGGGGCAAGCCGGCGTGCAGATCGATTTGATTGTGCGCGGTGCGTGCATGCTGCCGCCGCAGGTGCCGGGCGTGACGGACAACATCCGTGTGCGCTCCATCATCGGGCGCTTGCTGGAGCATTCGCGCGTGTTCTATTTTGCCTGGGGTACGCAGCAAGAGCATGTCTATCTGTCCAGCGCAGACTGGATGCGCCGCAATATGACACGCCGCGTGGAGCTGGCTTGGCCAGTGCAAGAGCCCAAGCTGCGCCAGCGGGTGATTGATGAATGCCTCGTGGCTTATTTGCATGACGACCGCGATGCGTGGACGCAGCAGCCCGATGGCAGCTATGTGCCGGCTGCGCACCCGCAAGACGGCCATGGTGTGCAAAACGCGCTGATGCAGCTGTACGGCGCAGCGGCATAGGCTGGATGGGCAGTCGTGGCCCCATCAAAAAAGGATGCCTTGGCATCCTTTTTTTGTGTGGTGATGCTCTATGAGCAATACGTTGCTTAAAAGTAAGAGCTGCTAGCGCTTGATATTCATTGATTTGAGATTGAAAAGTATCTGGAATCATTGATTGATCAGCGCAGGCAGCTCTTATTTTTAGTTGATGAGCAGCTGAAGCTGCCAATCGGTTTTGCTGATGGCCTCGGCCTCTTCACGCAGCAATTGCGCGCTCAGGGGAAAGCGCTGCGCCCAGCCCTGGGGTGTTTGCAGCAGCAGTTGCTGGCCTTGGCGTTGCAGCTGCAGACCCTCCATGTCGGGCGCGCGGCGGCTGTTGCACAGCACCACGGCCAGTCGCAGGCACAGCAGCTGGACGGCGTGGGCTGGCAGGTGCATAAAGGCTTCCACCTTTTTCAGCTTGCCGCGGTGGCCTAGCACCAGTTGGCCCAGGTGGGCCAGCTCTGCCGGGGTAAAGCCCGGCGCATTGCTGTGCTCCAGCACATAGGCGCTGTGGCGGTGGTAGTTGCTGCGAGAGATGCGGCAGCCCACTTCGTGCAGCAGGCCGGCCCACGCCAGCATGGCGGGTGCGTGCGGCTCTGCGGGGTGCAACTGTTGCCACAGTTGCTGGGCGGTTTCTGCCACATGCCGGGCATGCAAGGTGTTGACGCCAAAGCGCTGCATCAAGCCCAGCACGCTGGCGGAGTGGATGTCGCCGATTTGTTCATCGTCCACCAAGCCGTAGAGCACGCCCATGCGCAGCGCGCCTTGGGCCACTTCCATGCGCTCCAGCCCCAGCAGATCAAACACGGCGCGTAGCACGCTCAGGCCGCCCGCCACCACGGGGCGACGGTCTTCTTTGAGGCCATCGAGCTTGACGCGGTCAATGTGCTTGGCTTGCAGCAGTTGCTGGTGTAGCCAGTCCAGGCCTGCGCGGGTGATGACGCCCTGGCCCTGGCCGTTGGCAGCCAGCGTGTCGCCCACGGCATTGGCCGTGCCTGCAGAGGCGTAGGCAATGTCCCAGCTGCCGGGACTGAAGGTGTCCAGGGCTTCATCCAGCACGGCGCGCGCGGCAATTTCTGCTGTTTTGAAGGCTTCGGGTGTCAGCTCGCCTTGCGGGAAGTAGCGCGCCGTCCATGCCACGCTGCCAATGCGGTAGGAGGCTACGGACTGGGCCACACTGTTTTGCCCCAGCACAAATTCGGTCGAGCGCCCACCGATGTCAATTACCAGGCGGTGTTCATCGGAGGCGGGTAGCTGGCTGATCACGCCGCGGTAAATCAGCGCAGCTTCTTCTTCGCCGGAGATGACCTCAATGGGAAAGCCCAGCAGTTCACTGGCACGGTCAATGAACACGTCACGGTTGCGTGCTTCACGCAGCGTCTGGGTGGCTACGGCGCGCACATGGGCGGGGTTGAAGCCGCGCAGCCGCTCACCAAAGCGTGCCAAGCAGGCCCAGCCACGCTCCATCGATTCTTGGGTGAGGTTGCGGTTGCTGTCCAGGCCACTGCCTTGGCGCACGGTTTCTTTGAGGTATTCCACGCGGTGAATTTGGTGGTGTTCATAACTACCAATCTCAAGACGGAAACTGTTGGAGCCGAGGTCTACGGCAGCAAGGGCAATCGCATCGTTCATGTGAAATGTCAGCTAGCGGCGCAAAAGGCGCAGCTTATCAGCCCTCACGCTGCCCTGCGACGAAAAAACAAGCAAGGCCGAGTGTGAGGCAGGGGTGAGATGCTAGAGCGCTGGTATGACGAAGTTGTGACAATTTTTTGAAATGGGGTGGCTGTAGTTTTTGCAACGTAAAACCTTAATTTTTCAATGTCACAGACATGTCACAAACGCTTTTTACATTCACGTCATCGAATTTTCTTCGACCTTGTTTTTTGACCTAGAGAGGTGCTTCCATGAAGATGTCCATGATGCGTGTTTTGGTAACCGGTGCCTTGATCTCCGGTGGCTTGATGAACGTGGCTGCCGCGCAAGAAGCGACCGGCGCAGGTGCCAGCTTTCCAGCCCCTTTGTATTCCAAGTGGGCTGCTGACTACAACAAGGCAACGGGTGTAAAGATCAACTATCAGTCGGTGGGTTCCAGCGCAGGCCTCAAGCAAATCGAAGCCAAGACCGTGGACTTCGGTGCTTCTGACGAGCCGTTGAAAGACGCTGACCTGCAAGCCAAGGGCCTGGTGCAGTTTCCTACGGTGATTGGCGGTATCGTTCCTGTGGTGAATATTCAAGGTGTGCAACCTGGCCAGCTCAAGCTCAACGGCCAAGTGCTGGGCGATATCTACCTGGGCAAGATTATCCAGTGGAATGACCCTGCCATCACTGCACTGAACCCCGGTGTGAACCTGCCGGATGCCAAGATCACTCCTGTGCGCCGTGCAGATGGCTCTGGTACCACTTTTGGCTTCACCAACTACCTGAGCAAGGTGAATGCCGAGTGGAAGGAAAAAGTGGGTGAGGGCAAGGCCGTGAACTGGCCCACAGGTGCGGGTGGTAAGGGCAACGAAGGCGTAGCCGCTTTTGTGGGGCGCTTGGCCAACTCCATCGGTTACGTGGAATACGCTTATGTAAAGCAAAACAAGCTGACATTTGCACAGTTGCAAAACAATGACGGCAAGTTTGTTTCGCCCAATGAAGCTTCGTTCAAGGCTGCTGCTGCTGGCGCGGACTGGAGCAAGAGCTTCTACCAAATTCTGACTGCCCAGCCTGGCGCAGATGCATGGCCAATCACCAGTGCAACCTTCATCTTGATGCACAAGTCGCAAGACAAGCCTGCACAAGCTGCCACCACGCTGAAGTTCTTTGACTGGGCGTATAAGAGCGGTGACGCAACGGCCAGCGGTTTGGATTACGTACCCATGCCTGACTCGGTCAAGGCGCAAGTGTTCAAGGCTTGGGCTGATATCAAAGATGGTGCTGGCAAGCCAGTATCTTGGAAGTAATCGGCTGATTTGACAGTCACATCCTGCCCGACGCTTCGGCGTCTGGCAGGTCTAGTTATTTGTAAAGAGGTGACACCCGTGTCCTCATCCATATCTTCAACCAATGCCATGGCCCAGCGGCAACAAACCAACGCCAGCCGTGCACAGCCCCCACGGCGCAATGCGTGGTTTTCCGCCAGTGTGGCGGATCGTTTGTTTGCATGGTTGGCCAAAGGCGCAGCCTTAGTCACACTGGGCTTGCTGCTGGCCATCATGGGTTCGTTGCTGGTAGGTGCTTGGCCTGCCATTCATGAATATGGACTGGGCTTTTTCACCCGCACCGAATGGGATCCTGTGCAGGACCAATACGGCGGTCTGGTGATGATTTACGGCACCCTGATGACTTCGCTGATTGCCTTGGTGATCGCGGTGCCCGTGAGTTTCGGAATTGCACTGTTTCTGACGGAGTTGTCCCCCAGCTGGCTGCGCCGCCCATTGGGCACGGCCATTGAATTGCTGGCGGCAGTGCCTTCGATTGTGTATGGCATGTGGGGCTTGATGGTGTTTGGTCCGGTGCTGGCCACCTATGTGCAGCAGCCGCTGCAAAGCTTGTTTGATGGCGTGCCTTATCTGGGTGCACTGGTGTCTGGGCCGCCGGTGGGCATCGGTATTTTGTCGGCAGGCATCATCCTGGCCATCATGATCATTCCCTTCATCGCCTCGGTGATGCGCGATGTGTTTGAAGTGACACCAGCCTTGCTCAAAGAGTCGGCCTATGGCCTGGGTGCTACCACGTGGGAAGTGGTCTGGAAGGTGGTATTGCCTTATACCAAGGCTGGTGTGCTCGGCGGCATCATGCTGGGCCTGGGGCGTGCTCTGGGAGAGACCATGGCTGTGACCTTTGTGATCGGCAATATGAACCAGCTCAATTCGGTGTCGATGTTTGAAGCCGCCAACAGCATTACTTCCGCGCTGGCCAATGAGTTTGCCGAAGCGGGTGAAGGCCTGCACCAGGCATCACTGATTTACTTGGGGCTGGCGCTGTTCTTCATTACCTTTGTGGTGCTGGCGCTGTCCAAGCTGCTGCTCAACCGCCTGCAAAAGAACGAGGGAGCGCGCGCATGAGTACCTCGAGCCAAAAATTGATTTCTGCAGAAAAACTCCAGGCCGAGCGCCTGTCGCGCTATGCCGCGCGCAAGCGCTTGAACCAAGTAGCGCTGACGCTGTCGCTGGCTGCGATGGCGTTTGGCGTGTTCTGGCTGATCTGGATTTTGTGGGAAACCATCCGTTTGGGTATCGGTGGGCTGAGCTTTTCGCTGTTCAGCGAGATGACCCCGCCACCCAACGAGGGCGGTGGTTTAGCCAATGCCATCTTCGGCTCTTTTGTGATGGTAGCGCTGGCCACTTGTGTGGGCACCCCGATTGGCGTGATGGCCGGTGTGTATCTGGCCGAATATGACAAAAAGAGCTGGCTGGCTGGCACGACGCGCTTTGTGAATGACATTTTGCTGTCCGCACCTTCCATCGTGATCGGCTTGTTCGTGTATGCGGTGGTGGTGGCCAAGTTCAAAAGCTTTTCTGCTTACGCGGGCATTGTGGCGCTGGCCTTGATCGTGA
>JAFAGF010000081.1 GCA_023422975.1 Pseudomonadota bacterium | reverse complement strand
GCGCTCTTTGCCACGCCCCACCGAATCCACAGCGGTCTTCATGTTGTCGTAGATGCCGCGCTTGGGAATGCCACCGAAGATTTGAAAGGCATGCCAGTGGGCATCAAACAGCATTTCATGTTTTTGCTGGTAGTAAGCCCGAAGCACAAAGGCCCGGCTGTGGGCCAACTTAAACTGGGCAATCTGAAGTTTGACCTGTTTGCCCGCTATGCGGGCAAAGTCCTCACTCCAATCGAATTGGAAGGCTTCGCCACAAGCAAAGCGCAAGGGGATGAAACAACCCTTGCCCGAGGTTTGCGCCTTGAACTGTTCGGAATCTTTCCACTGTCGGGCAAAGGCACACACTCGGTCATAAGACCCGGTAAAGCCCAAAGCGACCAAATCCCGGTACATGCTGCGCAGGTTTCTGCGCAGCTTCTTTGTCTTTTTGTGCTCGGTGGAGAGCCACTGCCTTAACTTGGGCTCAAAAGGACTTAACTTGCCAACGCTGTCTCGCGCTGGGTACTGCGGTTCAACCACCTTGCTTTGCAAATACTTGCGAACGGTGTTCCTGGACAGGCCGCTTCGTCGGGCTATTTCCCGAATCGACGCACCATCGCGAAAATGCCAGCGTCGAATTGCGCTCAATATCGCCACGTTTATCACTCCTTGATTTCTCCCGCCATATCCAGACGGGAAACAGTGTCATACGTGGGTCAAATTTCGACGCAAATCTTTACCCTAAGTGGGTCAATTTTAGATGCAACTCAACACACACCATTTAATAGCTGCGTCGAACTGCCTCTTCTCACTATGCCCTTTCGCTTGTTTTGCTGTCGAAAAACGCGTATACGATATGACTTTGGCTGTCAAGATGCTGCCCCTCGAAAATACTTAAATCGGAGATAGAGTACCATGTCCCAAACCTCGGTCTACCCCCGCGAAGTCGCGCTGCGCGCCCTGCACCACCATGCGGCCGGCGTCATCCTGACGCACAACCACCCCAGTGGCAGCGTGCAGCCCAGTGCGGCCGACCATGCCCTAACGCGCAACCTCAAGAGCGCCTTGGGGCTGCTGGATGTACAGGTGCTCGATCACATCATCGTGGCCCAAGGCGCCAGCTATTCCATGGCCGAAGAAGGACAACTGGGATGAGTCAAGCCTTCCGCCACCAAGGCCTGCACGCCTTGGGTGGCATTGCCAAGGAACTCAAGCAACAACGCGAGCGCCAAGAAGCCGCAGAGCAAACGCGCAAAGCCGCTGAAGCTGCCGCCGAGCGCGAGCGCAATCTGTTCACCCACTTTGTCGGCGCCGTTACGCCGCTGCCCAAAGCCGACCGTTTTAGCTTTGAAGCTGTACCACCCACACCCCGCCCGCTGCAGCATGAGCTGGACGAGCAGCGCGTGCTGCGTGAAGCCATGAGCGACGAGTTTGATGTCAGCACGCTGCTGGATGTGGACGACCAGCTCAGTTTTCGCCGGCCAGGCATTGGGCTGGATGTGACCAAGAAACTGCGCGGCGGACACTGGAGCATTCAGCGCCAGCTGGATTTGCACGGTCTGCGCTCGGATGAAGCACGCGAGGCGCTGGGCCAGTTCATTCGCCTGTCCCACCGCACCGGCCTGCGCTGCGTGCGCGTGGTACATGGCAAGGGGCTGGGGTCGCCCGGTAAAACCCCGGTGCTCAAAGCCAAGGTGCAACGCTGGCTGGTGCAAAAGAAAGAAGTGTTGGCTTTTGTACAAGCCCGCCCTGCCGACGGCGGTGCAGGTGCCTTGGTGGTGCTGCTGCAGCCGGGCAAGCGCAAGTTGTACTAATGAACACCGGCGTCACTGCCTGCCTCACACTGCCCCCTTGATATTCACAATCTGGAGACATTTTTTGCCATGAGCTTGATGAATCGACGCCGCGCTGCGCTGGCATTGGGTACTTGGGCCGCCAGTCCTGTTCTTGGCAGCTATGCCGCCAGCAACACCTGGCCTAGCAAGCCTGTGCGCATCATCAATCCATTCCCGGTCGGTGGTGGCCCCGATGGCACCGCGCGCATCGTTGGCGAAAAACTATCTCGCATGTGGAACCAGCCAGTCGTGATTGAAAACCGCCCGGGGGGCAACGGTTTTATTGCGATTGACGCTTTCAAACGCGGGGCCCAAGACGGCACGGACATGGTGCTGCTCGACAACGTGCACCTTGCTGCTTACCCCCATCTGTTTCGCAAGCTATCGTACGACCCCGCGCATGATTTTCAAGTGCTTGCCCCGCTGTTTCGCACCTTCTTCTTTGTCTGCGTGCCCAACCACAGCCCCTACCGCAGCGTGGCAGACCTGATTGCAGATGCCCAAGCACGGCCCGGACAGCTGAACTATGGCTCTTGGTCCATCGGCAATGCCGTGCACTTGGGCTCTTTGCAGTTGGCAGCATTGACTAACACCCGCATGGAGCACATTGTTTTCAAAGAAACTGGCCAGCTCTACCAAAGCGTGGCCAATGGTGATTTGGACTTTGCACTCGGCTCTTCAGGTACAGCCGGCCCACTGGCACGCGCTGGCAAGCTACGCTTTTTAGCGGTGATGGCACCACAACGCCTGCAAGGCTTCGAAGACATTCCTACCGTGGCCGAATCTGGCGGCCCAGCCCAGGCGATTGTGACGGGCTGGAATGCACTGGCCACGTCCCCTCATGCAACCCCTGCTGCCGTCATGCAGCTGCAGCGGGACATCACCACAGCACTGCGCGAGCCAGACATTCAGCCCAAGTTTCAAACTTTTGGCTACGAGAGCTATTTCCCTACGCCTGCAGAATTTCAGCAGTTTATGCGCACTGAAAGCCAGCGCTTTGGCTCCGTCATTGCTGCTGCCAACATTCAACTCTGAAACACGGCATATCGATCCGCAGGCAAAAATAAAGGGCAAGCACCTGATGGTGCTTGCCCCAATACATGAGCCGCTCACTTCATTCAGCAGCGATTTGCTGTGCATCCTGAATCTCAGAAGACTGGCGCATGCGCCATGTGCCCCAAGGGCTGTGTTTTTCGTCGTTATCCAATATTTAAGGGTGCTTGGCCGGTGCCTCTGAGGCCGCTGTCTGCGCAGCAGGTACCTTGTCTGCCTTAGCCTGCGCGGTGGCATGGCTTTGCTGCAGGTAACGCTGGTACTCTGGGCTTTGCGCAGCGTCGCTGTAGCCCGATGGGTGGGCCACAAACGTCATACCTGATGCATGCCACTGCTTCAGATCCTCCAGCACTTGTTCACGGGTCAGTCCTTGCGCTGCCGCATTGGCAGTCGAGACATCTTGGGCGTGCACGCCAGCACTTGCACCTAACGCCAGTGCTGCGCAGGCCAAAATTCGGTAATACATTCAAAACTCCTTCACATACACCAGAAGACACCGGGCATACCGGTCTGCACTTCATGGGTAAGGAGTGTCCGCCCTAGGCAGCGAGTACGTCTGTGCGTTTTCTCACTGTGCCCATGTAAAAAGCCGTTTCGCGCAAGACGATCCGATATGACCAGACTTACTGTGCATCTGCCAAAGCGATCAAGCCATCCACATTGATCAGCGCAATATTGCGCCCTTGCCTTTGCAGCAGTCCGAGCCGCACCAGGCGAGACATTTCACGCGCCACCTCTTCACGGCTGGTTCCCAGGTATGCCGCCAAACTCGCTTGCGTAGGGCTGGGGGCCAGCAGCACCTGGTTGTGCTGCACCCCTTGGCGTTGCGCCAGAGCGAGCAAACGCATGTGCAAACGACTGCGTACATTGAGGGTGCCCATTTCCACCACACGATGGACCAACTGCCACAGCAAGTCGGTTGCATTGTTCAAAATACCAAAAACCACAGCGCCATCCGTCACCAGCCACTCCTGCGTGGATGCCTTGTCCATCACGGCCAGCAAAGTAGGCTCTGTCGCGACCATAGACATCCCCTGAGGAACCGATGCACAAACCAGGGTGTTGCCAAACATTTGCCCCGGCAGCAACTCCCCCAGCAACAGCGCCTTGCCCTGCACATTGGTACAAAAGACCTGCAATTGCCCCGACAAAATCACGTGTACACGCGCATCGTGAAAAGGTGCTTTGACCTCATCGCCCGCCGCCAGAGAGCTCCAGCGCATTTGTTGTGCCAGCCACGTCAGGCGCTCCGAGTCCAAATGTGCAAACGCAGGAACGCTCTGCAACAGTTGCCAAGATGCGAGGTGTGGAGAGGGAGGCATGGATCAACCTTGACAGTGCGGCACTGCTTTAAATGGTGGGCGTGCAAGCACGCAAAGGCAACCCTCGCATGGGGCGACCATAAATACGCGCGACCCGCGCCTCCAAGGGCGGGTGGGCATCCAGCCAATGCTCCAGCTTGCTGCAGTCCGGCGTTTCTGCCAGCAGCATATGCTGAACCAAGGGATGCTTCAGCCCTGCATGGCTGCATGCATCACCCAGCCAGCCACCACGAAACTGTGCCGCATTTTGCCGCTGCGTCATTACCTTGCGCAGCACGCCGCCCAATGCATCACGGTTGCGCGTCCACTGCACGGCGCGTGCATCGGCCAGATATTCACGCTGGCGTGACACCGCCGCTTTGAGCAAACGCCCACTGCACCACCCCACAAATCCCGCGGCCATGACTGCATTGCCAAACCACCAAGCCAGGCCGCCGCGCTCACGCACCGTGTCACCAAAGTTGTAAACCAGCTCCAAGCCACTAACCATGCCCGCCAGCTGCATATTCAGGTAGGTATCGCCCTCTTTGAGGTGTGACAACTCATGCGCCACCAGCCCCTGCATTTCATCACGCGTGAGATAGTCCAGCGCCCCTTGGGTCACGGCCACGATGGCGTCATCCGGTGTCCACCCTGCCGCAAACGCGTTGATGGCATCTGCACGTGCCAGAATCACCACCTGCGGCGGTTGCATCTGGGCTGCGATGCACATTTCCTGAACAATGTTGCACAGCTGCTGCTCTGATTGGCCCTGCGCGGGGCGCGCCTGCCTGGCACCAATGCGCTGCGCCAGTTGCTGCCCGCCCTGGCTCAGCTCTTCATGGGTCAGCCACCAACCACCCAAGATCAGCATCAAGGTAACGCCCAAGTTCGTCAGGACGAAAC
>JAFAGF010000275.1 GCA_023422975.1 Pseudomonadota bacterium | reverse complement strand
CGTGGTTGCGGTGCTGGGCGACATGGCGCACCTGGCGTGTGTTCAGCCACAGCTGCACCAGCAGCTGCAGTGCCAAGGCGGTGGCAAAGGCCAGAGTCAGCGCCAACGAGGGGGAAAGAGCATTTGTTGTGGGCATTGGCGGCGAGTGTAGGCGACAATTTACGGATGTCTCTTGCCTCTGCCCCTGAAACCCCTGTGTTGCCCAAGTCCGATTTAAATTTGGTGTGGCTTGATTGTGAAATGACAGGTTTGAACCCTGAACACGACCGCATCATTGAAATTGCGGTGGTAGTGACCAATGCCAAGCTGGACATTCGTGTCGAAGGGCCGGTGTTGGCGATTCAGCAAAGCGATGAATTGCTGGGCGGTATGGATGCTTGGAACAAAGGCACGCACGGACGCAGTGGCTTGATTGACCGTGTGAAAGCTTCGGAGGTCACCGAGCAGGATGCTGAGGCGCAGTTGCTGGAGTTTTTGAAAAAGTACATCCCCAAGGCCAAAGTGCCTTTGTGCGGCAACAGCATTGGCCAAGACCGCCGTTTTTTGGCACGCTACATGCCCAAGCTGGAGGCGTATTTGCACTACCGCAATGTGGATGTGAGCACGCTCAAAGAGTTGGCCCGCCGCTGGAAGCCCGAGGTGGTGACCAGCTTCAAAAAAGCGCAGCGCCACACTGCACTGGCTGATGTGATTGAGTCGATTGACGAATTGGTGCATTACCGTCAGCACTTTTTGAGTGCCCCATTGCTGTCTGATGTGTCTGCCCCAGAGGTCGCACCCGTTGAGGGTAAATAAACCCTTGCAGATTGAAGAAAAATGACAGGCGTGTGATAATCAACGTCTTGCCTTTTTGTGCAGGCGCAGTTTTTTAGCGCCGCGCGGCAATTTGCGCATCTCCCATCACTCACCGGGCACCGACACCCGCACGCTAGGCCGTTCACCACAGCCGCCAGCGATGCCGAATACGAGAGCCCACCACATCCACCAGCGTGGAAGTGCATTTGTTTGACGGTTGATGTTTTCCTAACCGTCATGAAAGCAGCACTGCCGCTGGGCTTGGGTGCCTGCTTTCCGCGTGAGAAATCTACATGAACGAAAATTTGAATGAGCAGGGCCAAGTGGTCGCTGCAGATGCTTCTTTGGACGAAGCATTGGACAACATGCTGGCAGCTGCGGATGCAGAAGCTGGCGCCGAGGTCGAAGAAGCGACTGGTCCCAATCCTTTTGAAGCACTGGGCTTGGCCCCTGAGCTGGTTCGCGCTGTCAGCGATCTGGGTTACACCCAGCCTACGCCTGTGCAAGCACAAGCCATTCCTTTGGCCATGGGCGAAGGCGCCGATGCTGATGGCTACATCGACCTGATGGTGTCCAGCCAAACCGGCTCCGGCAAGACGGCGGCTTTCTTGCTGCCCGTGCTGAACACCTTGCTGCAGCAGCGCGCTGAAGAAGAAGCCGCTGTGAAGGCCGAATACGACCAGCAGTGCGCAGAAGCTGCTGCCCGTGGTGAGCCCACCCCCAAGCGCAACAAGCGCAAGGACCCCACGAATCCTCGCAACTTCAAGGCCGCCGTTCCCGGTGCTTTGATTTTGTGCCCCACACGTGAGTTGGCGCAGCAAGTGGCACACGACGCCATTGAGCTGGTCAAGCACTGTCGTGGCCTGCGCGTGGCCAACGTGGTGGGCGGCATGCCTTACCAAGTGCAGATTGCCAAGTTGCAAAACGCCAACTTGGTGGTGGCAACCCCTGGTCGTCTGCTGGACTTGCAGCGCTCCATGCAAATCAAGCTGGACAAGGTGCAGTTCTTGGTGGTCGACGAAGCCGACCGCATGTTGGATCTAGGCTTTGCCGACGATCTGGCGGAAGTCAACCAGATGACCGCGCAGCGCAAGCAAACCATGATGTTCTCGGCCACGTTTGCACCCCGCGTGCAGCAGCTGGCCATGCGTGTGATGCACGACGGTGGCGCCAACGTCAAGAAGGTGACCATCTCTACGGCGCAAGAAAAGCACACCAACATCAAGCAAGTGCTGTTCTGGGCAGATAACTCCCAGCACAAGCGCAAAATGCTGGACCACTGGCTGCGTGATGAATCCATCAACCAAGCCATCGTGTTTGCCTCCACCCAAGTGGAGTGCGACGGCTTGGCCACGGACCTGCAAGAAGCTGGTTTCTCGGCCGCTGCTTTGCACGGCGCTTTGAGCCAAGGTTTGCGTAACCGCCGTTTGATGGCGCTGCGCAATGGCCAAATCCAAGTGTTGGTGGCGACCGATGTGGCTGCGCGCGGTATTGACGTACCCACCATCACCCACGTTTTCAACTACGGTCTGCCCATGAAGGCCGAAGACTACACCCACCGCATTGGTCGTACCGGCCGTGCAGGTCGTGAAGGTACGGCAGTGACATTTGCGGAGTTCCGCGACCGTCGCCGCGTATTCGATATCGAAGGCTATACACGCCAGCAATTCAAGGCGGAAGTGCTGCCAGGTCTGGAACCTCAGCAGCGCTTCCCCGCAGCGGGCGAGCGTGATGGCCGTCGTGGCGGTGGTGGTGGCCGTGGCGGTTTTGGTGGTGGTCGTGGCGGTGAAGGCTACGGTCGCAAGCAAGGCTTTGGTGACCGTGGTGGCTTCGGCGGTGGTCAGCGTCGCGAAGGCGGCTTTGGTGGTGATCGTCCCCGCTTTGGTGGCGATCGTGATCAGCGTGGCGGCTTCGGTGGCGACCGCCCTCGTTTTGAAGACCGTGGCGGTGATCGCGGCGGCTTTGGCAGCCAGCGTCGCGAAGGTGGCTTTGCCGATCGCAAGCCTTTTGGTGGTGATCGTGGTGCAGAGCAGCGCGGCAACTTCGGTGGCGACCGCCCTCGTTTTGAAGACCGTGGCGGTGACCGCGGTGGCTTTGGTGGCCAGCGCCGCGAAGGTGGTTTTGCAGACCGTAAGCCTTTTGGTGGTGATCGCGCAGAGCGCGGTGGCTTTGGCGGTGACCGTCCTCGATTTGAAGGTCGCGGTGATCGTGGTGGCTTTGGTGGCGACCGTCGTGAAGGCAAGTCCTTTGGTGGCGGCGATCGCGGTGACCGTGGTGGCTTTGGCGGCCGCAAGACTTTCTCGCGCGATCGTTAATCTGCGCACGCAATCATGGGTTGCATGATGCAGCCCTGTTGCTCACAAAAAAACCGGCGTATGCCGGTTTTTTTGTGCCTGTCACAATGCTTGGTTTTTTAAAAAAGGAGCTGTCTGCGCTGGTGCATAAAGGTTTTTCAATACTTTTGTATTGCATATCTATGTATATCAAGCGCTAGCAGCTCTCTTTTTTTGACGTGCTTAAGGGGTGTTTGAAATCGCAGGCAACAAAAAACCCGCCTTGTTGCCAAGACGGGTTTTGTTTGGTGGGCCCTGAGTGATTCGAACACTCGACCAACGGATTAAGAGTCCGCTGCTCTACCAGCTGAGCTAAGAGCCCTTCAACTGAAGGATCAATGCGCGTCGCAATGAAAGAAAATTTGGTGGGCCCTGAGTGATTCGAACACTCGACCAACGGATTAAGAGTCCGCTGCTCTACCAACTGAGCTAAGAGCCCTTCGGAATTCTCCGAAGTACCAATTTGTTGAAAAACAAACCAGCAAAAAATTGGTGGGCCCTGAGTGATTCGAACACTCGACCAACGGATTAAGAGTCCGCTGCTCTACCAACTGAGCTAAGAGCCCACTTTTGATCGCTTGCGTTTAAGCGAAGCCGCAATTATGCACCAATTTTTTCCAGCTTCCGGGAAAATACGTGCTTTTTCCTGTGTGTGAATACAGGTTTTTATTGCATGGCATTGCGGCTGGCCAGCTCGACAAACAGGCCGCTGTGGTCCAGATCACCCAAGCCGTGCGCCACCCCATCGGCGTACAACTGTTCAAACAAGGCGGTGATGGGCGCATCAAAGCCAATTTCTTGTGCGGTCGCCAAGGCGTTGCGCATGTCTTTGAGCTGCACGGTCATCTTGCCGCGCGCTGCAAAGTCGCGCTCTACCATGCGCTGGCCATGCAGTTGCAGGATGCGGCTGTCGGCAAAGCCGCCGGTGATGGCTTCGCGCACCTTGGCAGGGTCTGCGCCGCCTTTGGCGCACAGCAGCAAAGCTTCTGCCACCGCGCCAATGCTGATGCCCACAATCATCTGGTTGGCCAGTTTGGCCAACTGGCCTGCGCCATGTGGTCCGACATGCGTGGCACGGCCCAGGGGCGCAAAAATAGGCAGGGCGGATGCAAAATCTTCGGCTTTGCCGCCGGCCATGATGGCCAGGGTGCCGGCTTCTGCGCCCACGGTGCCACCGGAGACCGGGGCATCCAGGTGGCGCAATTGGCGCTCAGACAGGCGGGCGGCATGGTCGCGCGCTTCACGGGGCTGGATGGAGGCCATGTCGATCACCAAGATGCCTTCTCGCATGCCGTGGATGGCGCCGTCCTGGCCCATGCCAAACAGCACCTCGGCCACGATTTTGCCGTTTTCCAGCATGCTGATGACGTAATCTGCCTTGATGCAGGCTTGGCGCGGCGTGTCATGCACATAGGCACCTTCGGTTGCCAAGGGCTCGGCTTTGCTGCGGGTGCGATTCCAGACATGGACTTCATGGCCTGCGGCCAAAAGGCGGCGTGCCATGGGCAGGCCCATCAGGCCACAGCCCAGCACTGCAATATGCAAGCGCGGGTTGAAGGAGTGGGTCAACGTTGGTCTCCGGTCATTGTTGGTGTGCGTCAGCGCGCCTGCCATTGCTGGGCATGGCGCGTGCGTAAGCCACAGATGATGAGGATTTTTTTTCACGCAGGCTTGCAAATGGCTTGCAAGCACCCACTCAAAAAGTCATGGCAGTTGTGACTTGGCTAGAGGCAGCGGCGCCTTGCTGGGCGCAATGACTCTGGGTTAACCCTTGCTGCTCGTGTGCGCAGGGTTGGCGCTTGACCTGGCCTG
>JAFAGF010000270.1 GCA_023422975.1 Pseudomonadota bacterium | reverse complement strand
GTCATCAGTTGCATGCACTCCTCATTGGTCTGTGAGGGCTGCACAAACAACACCGCATCCGTCATCACATCGCGCACACAGGTCTGGTCCGAGGTACGCCCCTGCAGCGCCACTTTGCGCGCATAGTCACGCTCGGTAAAGATGCCCACGATGGCGTCCCCCTCTTTGACCAGCAAGGCACCAATGCCCTTGTCTGCCATCAAGCGCAACGCGTCATACACCGTATCCGCTGGGGCTGCGGCATAGACCGTGGTGTCTGCTTTGGATTTGAGAATCTCTGCAACTGTGGTCATGGAACACCTCTCTGTAAAAAACACATCGGTGTCTGCATTTCAGCCTGTGATGGCGCGCGGTGCAACCGGGCTTTTCACCCATCGCGCTGTCATCCATGCCCCAACATCTCAGTCTGGCGCCGCGCCCACCATCTGGGCCGGCACCCAGCCTCTCAAGCTATTGATAAATGCCCACTGCTGAATGCGGGGCACATCCACCACGCGGATCACCCCCTCCACCATGCGGCCTTCGGCCAGTGCCACCTGGCGCCCCACGCCATTGAGGAGACCACAGGACAGCGCTGGCGTCACCCATTGCCCATCGATGTACGCCGCCACATTGCCGCGCGTGCCCTCTGTGATCTCCCCCGCCTCGTTCCACAGCACGGTGTCAAAAAGGTGGGCGGGCGGTGCAAAGCGCTCGTAATGCGCTCGGCGGCTGGTTTTAAAGCGCACAAACTCGCTGTGCGCCTGCTGCAGCGGCTCAGGGGCCAGTTGCAGATAGGCCTGTGGCGGCGGTGGGTTGCAGACTTCTACCCGGCTGTCAAACAAGCCGTTTTTACCCAGCGCAATGCGCACGCGCCACCAGCCACTGGGGTGAGTGTCCTGGATGTGCTGCAGCGTGAGCTGCAAGGCCGCCTCATGAAAGGGGTAGCCAAAATGCTGCGCGGCAGCTTGCAAGCGCTGCACATGCCATGACAGGTGGCGAAAGCTCCCGGCCTCCAGCGCCATGGTGGTGATGACGTCAAAGTCCATGCTCACCCTTTCGACAAACGCACGCTTGGCGTGCCATTCCTGCCATTCCCCCTGCGCTGTCGCACTGGCGGTGATACCGCTGCCAATCCCGCAGCGCAGCGTTTGCCGGGCATCGCCCTGCACCACCACCGTACGGATCGGCACATTGAACGTCGCCCGGATACCGCCCGCCCCATCCGGGCGCACCACACCCAGCGCCCCGCAATACCAGCCACGCGGCTCGCGCTCCAGCGCAGCAATGGCCTGCATGGCCGCACGCTTGGGGGCCCCCGTGACCGAACCACAGGGGAATAACGCTTGCAAAACTTGCAGCAACGAAGTGCCTTGTGGCAAGCGCGCACGCACATCCGAAGTCATCTGCCAGACGCTGGGCAAGGCCTGCACATCAAACAGACTCGGCACCTGCACGCTGCCCACCTCGGCCAGTTGGCCCAAGTCGTTGCGCAGCAAATCCACAATCATCACGTTCTCGGCCCGCTCTTTGATCGAGGTTTGCAGGTGCTGGGCTTGCGCGGCATCTTGCGCAGCCGTTGCACCGCGTGCAGCCGTACCTTTCATGGGGCGCGTCAGAATGTCGCCGCTGCCCGTGGCGGGCTGGTGCCAGTCAAAGAACAGCTCGGGCGAGACTGAGGCCACTTGCTCGGCCCCCATGTCCATATAGAGCGCATAGCCACCGGGCTGCGCCTGCTGCAACGCGGCGAACAAGGCGGCGCCATCCACCGCCTGGGCCGCCTGCCCATGCAGCTGCTGGGTGAAGTTAATTTGGTAGTAGTTGCCTTGCGCAATGCCGTCATGGATGGCATCCATGGTTGGGGCAAACTGTGCATAGTTCAACGTACTTTCCCACGCCAACGTAGGCGTAGCCTGGCTTGCACCATCATTTTCAGGAGCACGCTCCAGCGGCGCTTCAAACACCGCAAACCATGCCAAAGGTGCTGTGGCAGGCTGGGTGTACAACGCCGCATTCAGCGCGCTGGCCGCTTCGTAGCGCAGCCCACCCACACACCAGGCCCCTGCGCGTGCAGCCGCTTCTACCTGCTGCAAAAGGCTTTGCAGCGCCTGCGGGGTCTGCGCCTGCAGCACTTGGACAGGATGGGAAAACGCATGCTGCAAGCGGGCAGCACCAGCCGACAAGGGCTGGGTCATATCAACATACACGGTGGCCAAAGCGGCGCAAGACATAGCGGTCATACAGTGCGCAAGCATAGCGATCTGTGTATTCCACCTGCATTTCCTGCGGCCAAACACCACATCAAAAGTACACACTCACTGTAGAAAAACCATCGTATTTTCTGGAAAAAGACTTTCGCCCTCCTTGTTCCCAGCGGCAGGAAGTCGGCAATAATTTGCGCCGGAGGTATGCACAATGACGGTTTCGCTTGCTACAGGGTTGGACTTTGAGGACATGTTCAATCTCGCGCCAGTTTCGCTGTGGATGGAGGATTACAGCGAACTCAAACAGCTGTTTGACCAATGGCGCGCCGAAGGCATCACCGATCTGTTGACCTTCCTCCAAGCGGACAACACGCGCCTGGCGCGCTGCAGTGCCGCTTTCAAAGTACTGCGCGTGAACCAGCACACGCTCGAGCTCTTCAAAGCCCCTGACCAAGCCACGCTGCAAAGCCGCTTGGGCGAGGTGTTCCGTGACGCCATGCTCGACAACCTCATCCCTGAGCTGCTGGCGCTGTGGGATGGGCAGATGCATTTTGAAAACCGCTCCATCAACTACGACCTGTTGGGCAACCCGCTCAACGTCCAGATCAAAGGCCGCGTGCTGCCCGGTTATGAAAATTGCTGGAGCCGCGTGCTGGTCTCGCTGGAGGACATCACCGCCGAGGTACGCAGCACCGAACAGCTGCAGCGCAGCGAACACTACGCCCGCGATTTGTTTGAATACTCGCCCGTGTCTTTGTGGGTGGAGGATTTCCGCGAAGTCAAACGCCTGCTGGATGAAGTTCGCGCGCGCGGTATCAGCGACTTCAAAACCTTTTTGAAGGTGCACCCTGAATTTGTCACGCGCTGCATGCAGGAAATTCGCGTGGTGGACGTGAACCAGCAAACCCTCAAGATGTTTGGCGCACGCAGCAAAACCGAGCTGACACAAAACCTGCGCCAGGTTTTCCGCGGTGAGATGTACAACTCGTTTGCAGAGCAGTTGCAAGATTTGTGGGACGGCAAACTGGTGCAGCAGCGCGAAGTGGTGAACTACGCGCTCTCGGGCGACCTGCTGCACATTCACATGGAGTTTTCGGTCATGTCCAGCCATGTGCATGACTGGGGGCTGGTGCTGCTGTCGCTGGTGGACATTACCGCCCGCAAAAAAGCCGAAGCCTATCTGGAATACCTGGGCAAGCACGATGTGCTGACCCAGCTGCGCAACCGTGCCTACTACTCGGAAGAGCTCAACCGACTGGCCCGCAAAGGGCCGTGGCCTGTCTCAGTGATTGCCATCGACATGAATGGCCTCAAAGCCATCAATGACGAACATGGCCATGCCGCAGGCGACGCCATGCTGCGGCGCATTGGCGAAGTGCTGACCAAAGCCGTAGACACGCCCGACTGCGCCGCGCGCATTGGGGGCGATGAGTTCATGGTGCTGATGCCCGGCACCGACGAGCGCGGTGTACAGGCCATGCAAGAGCGCATTGCTTCGTTGCTGGAGCTGAACAACCAGTTCTACCCCGGCCAGCCCATCCACATGGCCATGGGCAGCACCACGGGGTATGAGGGCTCGCCCATCGAAAACGTGGTGCACCGTGCAGACCAGGCCATGTATGCCGAGAAAATGCGCTTTTACCAGTCGCGCAGCGACTTTTTTCAGTCGTCCGAGCACGACCGGCGCATCCCCACTTCCAGCGAAGGCTGAACAACGCTTGCGGCACTTGCCCAGCGCTGCCCCACTCCATGCGCGCACCCCCTACGTTTGAAAGTTTCAAGCAAAATCAGCCTCTAACGCTTACCTAGCAAGCGCTAAAAGCTATCAACTTTTATTCCTAAAGCTTTGTCCCCACGCCCTGTGTGCCACACCTGCTTGCGCCCTCTGCGGGCCTGCTGGTGCCACTGCATCCACACCGTACCCAGCGCAGTCCAACTGCTGGTGCTGCAACACCCGCTGGAAGTGGGCCACGCCAAAAACACAGCCCACCTGCTGCACCAATGCATGGCAGGCAGCCGCCTGGAAGTGGGCGAAGT
>JAFAGF010000246.1 GCA_023422975.1 Pseudomonadota bacterium | reverse complement strand
GCCGCCTTGGTCGCGGCATGCAGCGCGCAGGCGCAAACCGGTAGCACCCTCGAAAAAATTCAGCAAGCAGGCAAAGTCACGATTGGCGTGCGCGAAAGCTCTGCCCCTATGGCTTACGCACTGGGCTCTAACCACCAGTTTGTGGGCTACCACGTCGAGCTGTGTGAGAAGGTGCTGTCGCACATCGCCCCCCAGGCCAAGATTGAGTACATGGCCATGACGGCCCAGAACACCTTGCCGCTGGTGCAAAACGGCACGGTGGACATGGGCTGCGGCCCCACGACCAACAACCTCAGCCGCCAAAAACAGGTGTCGTTTGCCGTCACCACCTATGTGAGCGAGGTGCGCATGGCAGTGCGTGCAGATTCCCCCATCACCTCGTTCAAACAACTGGATGGCAAAACCGTGGCAGCGTCTGCAGGCACCACGGCGGTGCAATTGCTGCGCAAGTTTGCCAAGGACCACAGCGTGAATTTGCCTACCCAATTGGGCAAGGACCACTTTGAAAGCTTCATGATGCTGGAGGCAGGCCGCGCCGACGCCTTTGTGCTGGATGACAACCTGCTTGCCGGTGTGATTGCCAATTCCAAAGACCCCAAGGGCTACAAGATCGTGGGTGAAGTGCTGGGCTCCGAACCCATTGCGTTGCTGTTCCGCAAGGATGACCCCAGCTTCAAAAAGGCCGTGGACGATGCCCTGGTGGGCATGATGAAATCCGGCGAAGTGGCGCAAATCTATGACAAATGGTTTGTGCAGCCCATTCCGCCCAAGAACATGTCTTTGAACCTGCCCATGGGCGACACCCTCAAGCAATTGCTGCAAGCCCCCAACGACAAGCCCCTGGAGGCGTACAGCCTGTAAAGCGCTGCTTGCTGCGGCCCTGCTGGCGTCCCTCGAACCAGCGACATGAACCACAGGGCCGCTGATGCAGCAAACGCGCTCTCTACCCCTCCGCCTTGCTGGCTTGCCCATGGCTTTCCATGAAATCACGGGCTGACGCCTGCAGCCACGTTCGGAAGGCCTGCAGAGGCGGATAAGCACTGCGGCTGGTGGGCCAGGCCAAGTAATAGCGTTCGGCACTTTCCATTTCGGGCAACTGCGGCAGTGCCCGCACCAGTTCGCCACTTTCCAATTCACGCGCTATCAAAAATGATGGCAACAAAGCCACCCCTACGCCCGATGTGGCGGCCTGCGCTGCCGTCGCGAACTGGTCGAACAGCATGCCCGGCACCTCAGAGGCAGGGTGGCCTTGATGCTCAAACCAGCGGTGCCAGGCATCGGGGCGCGACGCCAGATGCAGCAGCGGTGCCCGCAACAAATCCTGCGGCAGGGCAAACTGGTGCTGCGCCCACATGGCGGGGCTGCAGGCAGGCACCACGGTTTCACTCATCAAAAACTCCAGCTCTGCGCCCGGCCAATGCGGCAGGCCAAAGTGGATGCCGGCGTCGACCGCCTCCAGCTGAAAATCAAATTGCGACAAGCGTGTGGTGAGGTTGATGGTGATGCCCGGATGCTCGCTGAAAAACTGCGGCAAGCGCGGTGCCAGCCAGCGGGTGCCAAAGGTGGGCAAAATGGCCAAATTCAAGCTGCCGCCCTGCGGGTTGGTGCGCAGCCCCAAGGTGGCATTCGCAACGCGCATCAACGCACCCCGAATTTCTTGGGCATAGGCTTGCCCGGCAGGACTCAGGCGCACGGTCTGGCGTTCACGCACAAACAAATCCGTACCCAACCGGTCTTCCAGCGCACGAATTTGCCGGCTGACCGCGCTTTGCGTCAGATGCAGCTCGGCAGCGGCAGCGGTAAAGCTTTGGTGCCGGGCAGAAGCCTCAAAAGCACACAGCAAAGACATGGGCGGCAAAAAACGTCGGGACAGCTGCATAAAAACCCAAGCACCCAAGTGCTTGCAAACAGAAAGAAATCCGAGGTCATTCCTTGAATGCATGACATCGGCACCAGATTGTCGTTTGACCAATGTCAAAGCCTGCACCACCATGCCTTGGAATTGGGGGCACATCCATGCGTACTACTACGATCACTGCGCATGGAGCGCCCTGTTTTTTCGTTTTTTCTTCGGTCTACCCATGAGCGCAACGCATCAACCCTCTTCCGCTTTTGTCTCCAGCGATGAAATTCGCACCCGGTTTTCACGCGCCATGTCGGAGATGTACCGCACCGAAGTGCCGCAATACGGCAGCCTGGTGGCGCTGGTGGCCGATGTGAACCAGCAAACGCTGCAGGCCGATGCACAGCTGCATGCCCAAATGCAGCGCACGGGCGAGTTGGAGCGCCTGGACATTGAGCGCCACGGCGCCATCCGCGTGGGGACGGCGCAGGAGCTGTCCACGCTGCGCCGTTTGTTTGCAGTAATGGGCATGGAGCCCGTGGGCTATTA
This sequence comes from Pseudomonadota bacterium, assembly GCA_023422975.1. Taxonomy (GTDB): domain Bacteria; phylum Pseudomonadota; class Gammaproteobacteria; order Burkholderiales; family Burkholderiaceae_C; genus Comamonas. The sequence goes on along the minus strand of JAFAGF010000246.1, from coordinate 1,513 downwards.
CGACCTGTCCGTCGCTGGAGTGCCTGTGCACTCCACCGCGTTTCGCCCCGTCAGCGATGAAGCATTACTGGCCAACCCCTTTCGCGTCTTCACCTCGCTGCTGCGTCTGGAGTTGATTGCCGACCCAGCGCTGCGCCAGCAAGCCAGCGAGATTCTGGCGCGCCGCAATATTTTCACCCCGCGCGCACTGGCATTGATTGCGCAGTCGGAAGCGCAAGGCGGCCTGAACGACGCCGATGCACACAGCTTTGTGCAAGAAGCGCTGGAGACGTTCCGCTGGCACAGCGATGCCACCGTGGATGCGGCCACCTACGATGCGCTGCAAAAAGCCCACCGTTTGATTGCAGATGTGGTGTGCTTCAAAGGCCCGCACATCAACCACCTGACGCCCCGCACGCTGGACATTGATGCAGCACAAGCGGGCATGCCTGCCCACGGCATGGACGCCAAGGATGTGGTGGAAGGACCGCCACGCCGCAACTGCCCAATCTTGCTGCGCCAGACCAGCTTCAAGGCCCTCCAAGAAGCCATCCGTTTTACCGACGCCCAAGGCGACAGCAACGGCGCACACACCGCCCGCTTTGGTGAAATTGAACAGCGCGGCGTGGCCCTCACCCAGCAAGGACGCGCGCTGTATGACGAACTGCTGGCCCAGGTGCGCAGCATGGGCAGCGCAGGCAGTGCCGCCCCGGACTACAGCACCCGCCTGCAGCAGGCATTCATGCAGTTTCCAGACACGCATGCACAGCTGCGCAGCCAACATCTGGCGTTTTACCGCTACAGCGTGCCCGCCAATGCCTCCGCACCTGCGCAGCTCCCGCAAAACACGGCGGACTGGGAAGCCTTGATTGCCCAAGGCCTGGTGCAAGCCGAGCCTATTACCTACGAAGATTTCTTGCCCGTCAGCGCGGCAGGCATCTTCCAATCCAATCTGGGGGGTGACGAGCAAAAGCATTACCAGGCCAACGCCGCACAGCAAGTGTTTGAAGCCGCGCTGGGCGCCCAGGTGCACGACGAGATTGCGCTGTACGCCCAGGCCCAGGAACGCTCCATGGAACAAGTGCGCACCATCTGGCAAGGCGTAGTCGCCTGATTCCGCAACGCCCGAGGCGCAGCCCGCCTTGGCTCCACGTCAGGTCTGTATGAACGCACCCACCATACCCACCCCACTGGCGGATTTTGCGCCGCTGTTTGCGGAGCCTGCGGGCTCACCGATTCGGGAGCTATTTCCGTTCCTCAGCCGCCCTGGCATGCTGTCGCTGGCTGGCGGCTACCCTTCGGCCAGCTTGCTGGACGCAGAAGGCTTGGCACAAGCTGCCAGCCACGCACTGAGTCAAGGAATTAACGCTTTGCAATACGGCGCCACCGAAGGCCTGCCCGCCATGCGCGAAGCCTTGGCGCAACAAGCGCAAACGCGTGGCATGCAGGCCAGCGCGTCCGATGTCTTGGTCACGACCGGCTCCCAGCAGGCCTTCGACCTGCTGGTGCGCGTGCTGCTGCAACCCGGTGACAC
>JAFAGF010000029.1 GCA_023422975.1 Pseudomonadota bacterium | reverse complement strand
GCCGCCTCGGCCAAGGCTGCTGCACCCGCCAAGAAGGCCGCTGCTCCTGCACAGGCAGCCTCTGCCAAGGCCGCGGCTCCGGCACAGGCCGCCTCCACCAAGAAGGCCGCTGCTCCAGCAAAGGCAGCCGCACCCGCCAAGAAGGCTGCGGCTCCGGCAAAGGCTGCCGCTCCCGCCAAGAAGGCTGCCGCTCCCGCCAAGAAGGCTGCCGCTCCTGCCAAGAAGGCTGCTGCTCCTGCCAAGAAGGCTGCCGCTCCTGCCGCAGAAACCACTGCACCAGTAGCCAAGACAGTGCTCGCACCTCAGGCTGCATGGCCCTTCCCTACAGGCAACAAACCCTAGGCGCTACACGCAACCTAGGCATGCATCTCTTTTGCATTGCCCATAAAAAAACCGGCTCTTTAGAGCCGGTTTTTTTATGTCCGCTGCTGCGATGCAGGCGATGGTCGCTCCCACGGCCAGTCATCGCGCAACGCAATCGCATCAGCATAGACCGCATCCTGTTTGCGCACCCACAGCCCCACAGGACTTTGTTTGAGTACGTCCAATTGCGCACCTTCCCAACGCATCGGGGCAATCACATGCTGTGCGGTCTGCAAAGACCCTCCATCTTCCAGCGCAGGCATTTCCACATCGGACCACTGCACCCCTTGCTGCGCATCCCAGGCTTGCAATACCGGCATATATGCCCGCAGCTCCAGCGTCCAGACTTCATGTTTGTGCGGACGCAGCCAGTGCAGCTTCCAATGGTGCGGTTCACCCTCAGCGCCACGTGCCAGCCATTCCAACGATAGCCAGCCATCTCCCGCATGGTGCGGACAAGCACTGGGCCCTACGCCACACAGCACCGCACCAGACTGCGTCACCAGCACGCCTTCACAACGTGCAGCTTTAGGATGCCAGTTGTTGTTCATCTGGTTATGCAAGCCACCCCACCACCACAGCGCTTCTTGCGCAGTGGGCCTGCGCCAGACATAGTCGCCATCTGCGCAGGGGTGCTGCACCTGCTTGACCTCACGCCAGCGCGGCAGCAACTGCCACACCCCTTGCGCATTTGCCGCAATATCACGCCACTCATAGGCAGGCATCCAGCCATTTTTGGTCAGATTGGTTTCGTCGGCCACCTGCAAAGGCCAGCGCCACAAACCACTGCTCGCCAGATTGCTGTTATCTGGTCCGCATCCCACCACCACCAGCAGTTGCGCCTGCCCTTCCAGCACATGGGGGCGCATGCGCAGTACTGGCAGATTCATTTCGATGGCATATAGCTGTTTGCCATCCCATACCCATGGCACAGGTTTACCGCCCTGCAAGGGTGAGACACCCCATGGACACAAAATGGCCCATTTGCCATCCACCACCACATGCTCCAACTCCCACAGCCCTGGCAGCTGCTGCTCGCCACATTGCACAGAATATGCAGCGGTTGAGCCCGGCTGATCTTGCGCTTCATGCACCAACTCCCACGTCAAAGACTGGCCGGCCACGGGCACACTTTGCGCTGTCCAACGTGCAGGGCTGTGCAAATTGCGGCGCCACAAAAATTGGCGCACAGGTATTTTTTTGAGTAGCAAGCGCCCATCCTCACGGTGCTTGGATGGCGCATGCAACTCACTCATCACACAGCTCAGGCTACGGCCATCGTGCAAGCGCTCCAGCTCTGGCGTATCCATCTGCATACGCTGCAGTAAATCCATGTCATCCCAGCTCAGCAACGGCAGTCCAGCAACCGCTGCATCAGTGGGCCCATACAGCGTAACTGACCAAGGCTTGCGGTCTTCAGGCAACCACTCTGACCATTGCTGCCCCCCGAACGTCACGCTCCACACGCCCAGCCGCACCCCAGTTTTCCGCGCATCCTCCGTCACCGGATAGCCATAACAGGCAAAGGCCTGTCCATCAGGGCGCCATACCAAAGGGCTTTTGCCATCAATGATCCACGAGTGTGGCTCACCATTGAGTTGCAGCTGCCAGTAGGGATGGTGCAATGGCTCTAAAGGATTTTCCAGCGTCCTCAGCGATTGCGGCCAATGGCGCTGCACACTCACCTGCACTGCTGCGTTGTCTTGTGCAGGAACCTCCGGGGGCATGGCTTGCGCCTCCGCAGGTACGCAGTCTGCAGGAATCCACAAGTCACAGATGCCTACCAACGCTTGCGCTTTGGCACCTACGTTTTTTTGGAGCCATGCTTCAAAAGCGGTTTCCGTCAGCACGTTGTGGCCTTCTGCAGCGACACCGTTACCGCCTTCGCTTTCGCCACTCCAATGCGGCAGCCGCCAATGCAAATCATCGACCCGCCCTGCTTCCGGCACACTCAGCAGCCATGATTTGCGGTTTTTTCTGTCGATCAATCGGGGGCTGGATTCCCCATAAGAGCCTGTTCGAATCCAGCGGCCGTCGAAAGATGTGTGGAAGTCAGACTCCCATACATGCGGCAAGTACACGCCATCGCTGCACAGCACATCGCCATAAATCGGCCCGCCCATGCCTCGCTCACCCCGCATGCGAAATTTCACTTCGCTATTAATCGTAGGTGAAACCTCTGGCTCCGGCTCCGGCTTTGATGCCGCAGCCGCAATTTGAACCTTCGCGCGGGGGGGGATATGTTTCTTACGACGAGAACTTCGGATACCCCACAACAGTAGCGCAATGATCGCCAAAACGATGAACAAGACTTGCATCCCTGCATGCTAACTAAGCTTGTGGCTTTATCGCATGGATCTGTTGCACAAATAGGCATAAAAAAAGCAGCCAATAGACTGCTTTTATGTGGCATTTCTTGCGATCACACATTGAAAAATGAAACTGAACGCTGCAATCGCACAGCATGGGTATGCAAAGCATCTGCGGAACTGGATGACTCCTCCACCATGGCAGCATTTTGCTGGGTCATGGAATCCAGCGAAGCCACGGCTTCATTCACCTGTGCAATGCCAATCGATTGCTCACGGGTCGCCAAGCTGATCTGTTGTACCGAGGCACTCACGCGCTGCACGGCATCCACCATTCCATCAATTGTTTTCCCCGCAGCTTGCATGCGGGCATTGCCATCATCGATGCCTGCCACCGTATTGTTAATCAAGCCACCAATTTCCTTAGCTGCCGTCGCGCTGCGCTGTGCCAATGCACGCACTTCCCCGGCCACCACCGCAAAGCCACGCCCTTGCTCACCAGCGCGGGCTGCTTCAACAGCCGCATTCAAGGCCAGCAAATTGGTCTGGAATGCAATGCTCTCAATCACACCAATAATTTCGCGCATACGCGTGGAGGACTGACGGATACGCTCCATCGCCTCACCCACCTCTTGAATCGCCTCACCACTGCGGCTCACTATCGCCTTGCTCTGGTTGCTTTCTTCCTCCATCTGCTGGGCGGTATCGGCGGTTTGCAGCACTGTGCCTGCAATCTCTTCCATGGAGGCCGCCGTCTGTTCCAAATCGGTGGCCTGCGATTCGGTGCGTTTTGCCAGATCCAAGCTGCTAAGTGAGATCTCTTTGGACATGGTGTTGAAACCTTGCACCTCCGTCAGCACATCCCCCACTACGGCGCGCAGATTGATCTGGATTTGTTGCAACCGGGCCATCAAGGTACCCACAGCACCCGTGTAGTTGTGCGCATACGCACTGGATAAATTACAGCTGGCCATTTGTGCGGCCCAAGCATTTGCCTTTTCAATGCCACTGACACAACGCGCTTGAAAGCGCCATGCAATCCATGCACTGCCTAAGAGCAATACTGCCAAGCGCAGACTCCAGGCCGGCGCACCTTGCCAGCCCAGCATATCGGGCAGCATGGCAATCATGCTCACCACCAGCAGCATGATGATCATGCGTGCGAGCAAACCTACGTCACTGCGCTGCGCCCACCAGCCACGCACGCCCAAGCGGCGCACCTCTCCGCCGCGCAAGCGCATGGTCTCTTGACCAGATTGCGCCTGGGCATTCATATCGGCGTACAGCGCTTCGGCAGCTTGGATATCTTGCGCGCTGGGCTTGGTTCGCACCGACAAGTAACCCTGGGGCTTGCCACCGTCCATGATGGGCGTCACATTCGCACGCACCCAATAGTGGTCGCCGTTGCGACGGCGATTTTTCACAATGCCTGTCCAAGGATAGCCATGGGCAATCGTGCGCCACATGTCTTTGAACGCGGCCGCAGGCATGTCGGGGTGGCGAATCAAGTTGTGGGGCTGGCCCATCAAGTCTTCGTATTCAAAACCGCTGACACGCACAAACGCTGGGTTGCAATGGGTAATTTCGCCCTTGGTATTGGTCA
>JAFAGF010000020.1 GCA_023422975.1 Pseudomonadota bacterium | reverse complement strand
GCGCATTTTGGCATGCGCACAACATTGTCAACCAATGTGTGTAACTTCTCATACACACCCTGAACGCCTTGTTTTCCCCTAATCGCGCCTTGGCGCGCTTTTACACTAGGCGGTTTTCGTGGGGTGCCGGCATTCACGCAGGCACACCCATCGACGGGCTCTCATCACCAAGTCATGCAACAACAACATCAGTGGCAGTTTTTCCGTGCGGGAGGGGTGGATCAGGTTCAGATTCGCACCGGTGCCGATATCGCCAACATTGGTCAGCTGGACCAAAAGCTGTGGGTGGCCTTGGCCTGCCCCACGCGCGGCATTGAGTTTGACAGCGCTACGCTGGATTTGATCGACAAAGATGCCGATGGCCGCATCCGTGCGCCCGAGCTGGTAGAGGCTTGCCAGTGGGCGGTTGCCATGGTCAACGACCCGGAGGTGCTGGCATCGGGCGTGGATGTGCTGCAGCTGTCCAGCATCAATGAAAGCAGCACCCAAGGCCAGGCCTTGGCCGATGAAGCGCGGCGCATTCTGGCGCTGAGCGGGCAAGAAGGTGCCGCCAGTGTGTCACTGGCGGATGTGCAGGGGCGTCTGGCATCGCTCAACGCCATGCCTTTTAATGGCGACGGCATCTTGAACCCGGTGACTTTGACCGACCAGCCCGCGCTGGCCGCCTTGGTGGCGCGCATCATGGATGCCTATGGTAGCGCCCAGGGCTGCGATGGACAACCCGGTCTGGGCCGCGCACAGCTGGATAATTTCTTTACCGATGTGCAGTCATTGGCCGACTGGCACACCAAAGCCAGCAGCAACACCTGCAGCCTGCCCACCGAAGCACAGGCCGTGTCCGCGGTGAAAGCGTTGAATGCGGTGCAGGTCAAGGTCGAAGACTTTTTTGCTCGCACACGCTTGGCCGCTTTTGATGCCAAGGCGCTGGCCCCCATCAGCCCCAGTGTAGAAGGCTATGCCGCGCTGGGCGTGCAGGTGCTCAGCAAGGAAGACGCCGCCATCGCGGCCTTGCCTTTGGCGACCGTGGTGGCCGATGGCGAGCTGCCTTTGCACAGCGGGGTGAACCCTGCGTGGGTGGGCGCGATGGCTGCGCTGCAACAGCACGCCGTGCGCCCCTTGCTGGGCGAGCTGGACAGCCTGAGCGCCGCGCAGTGGGAGCAGCTCAAAGCCCTGTTGCAACCATGCCAAGCCTGGCTGGCGTCTTTCCCTGTGTCGCCCTTGGGGGAGATGGGGCTGGAAGAAGCGCAAACCTTGCTGGCCAGCGGTATGCAGCAGCAGTTGCAAGACATGATCCAGCACGACGAAGACGAAAAGCAGCACAGCGAACATGCCGTGGCGCTGGAAAAGCTGATCCGTCTGCAGCGCGATCTGTTGGCACTGCTCAATAACTTTGTCTCGTTCTCGCAGTTCTACAGCCGCCAAGGCGCCGCTTTCCAAGCCGGTACTTTGTACCTGGACGGCCGCAGCTGCGATTTGACGGTGGATGTGGCCAACCCCGCGGCGCACGCTACGCTGGCCGGCATGGCCAAGGTGTACCTGGCTTACTGCGAATGCAAGCGCGGTGGTGACAAGCGCAACATCGTGGCAGCCTTTACGGCGGGCGATGTGGACTTTCTGTTTGTGGGGCGCAACGGCGTGTTCTATGACCGTGATGGCAAAGATTGGGATGCCACCATCACCAAGCTGATTGAAAACCCCACCAGCATTGGTCAGGCCTTCTTCTCGCCCTACAAAAAGTTTGTGCGCATGATTGAAGAGCAAGTGGCCAAGCGTGCCGCTGCCAAAGACGCTAGCGTGACCGAGGGCCTGAACGCCAAGGCCACTGAATTGGCGACGGCCCCTGCGACCACGGCTGCAGCTGCGGCGGCACCGGCCAAGAAAACCGATGTGGGCACCGTGGCGGCCATTGGCGTGGCGCTGGGCTCCATCAGCACGGTGCTGGTCGGCATCTTCAGCAAGTTTGTGGAACTGGGCCCCTGGATTCCGGTGGGCCTGATTGGTCTGGTGCTGGCCATCTCTGGCCCCAGCATGCTGATTGCCTGGCTGAAGCTGCGTGAGCGCAGCCTGGGCCCTATCTTGGATGCCAGTGGCTGGGCCATCAATGGGCGCATGAAGATCAATATGCAGCTGGGCAATTCGTTGTCGCAAACGGCCAAGGTGCCGGCCAATGCCAAGCACATGCTGCATGACCCGTTTGCAGAAACACACACTTCGCGTTGGGTGGCTGGTGTGCTGGCAGTGCTGGTGATTGCCGCGCTGGCATGGCGCCTGGGCTGGGTCAACAGCGTGCTGCCAGAGCGCATGCACTACGGTTATGAAGCCCCCGCCGCTGCGGCGGAGGATGCGGGGGCCGTGCCGCAAATTGCGGCGCCTGTGGCTGCAGACGCACCAGCACCTGCAGCGCCTTAAAACGCCACCGCGCTAGATGCCAAGAGCCCGCTGACAACGGGCTCTTTTTTTATATGTGTGAAGCGCTTTACTTGTTTTGATAGCTGTTGGCGATTGCTAACTATGGACTTTTGAATACTTTGTTGCTGAAGTGATTTGTGAGTGTGCGCTTGCAGCTATGCATTTTGAATGAAGGCTTGCGATCAACAGCGGTCAATTTTTCCGGCTTTGTGGGCTTCAAACACAAAGTCCAAAAATGCCTTGGTGCGCTGAGGCAAATGCTTGCGGCTGGGCAAGCCCGCCAGCACGCGCATGCGTGCCGTGATCCAGCCGGGCAGCACGTGCTCCAGCATGCCTTGTTCTAAAAATGGACGTGCACAGTCATAGGTGAAAGTGGCAATGCCCGCGCCGTCGAGCACGGTTTGCATGATGCTGGCGGTGGGGTTGAGCGTGATGGAGGGCGTGACCTCAATGTCGTGCACCGGCGCTTCCAGTGTGGATTGCTGGCTGCGCCACAGCGCAAAGCTGTTGCGGTGCAGATTCGGGGTGCGGCGCAGCACGCACAGGTGTTCGGCCAGTGCCTGCGGTGTGTTGGGCATGCCGTGGCGTGCCAGGTAGCTGGGGGCTGCGCACAAAATAGCTTCAGAAGTGGACAGGGTGCGCGCCACAATGTTGGCATCAAACCCTTCAGGCACCTGCAAAAAACCCAGGTCATAGCGGTTGAGGTCCGGCACAGGCAGGGGGTCTACATACACATCCAGCGCCAGCCCCGGGTACTGCAAGTTAAAGGCGGCGGCCAGGGGGGAGATCAGCGCATCGGTCAGCGAAGGTGCCGCCACAATGCGCAGCACACCCTGCAAGGCGCTGGTGGTGCTTTGTGCTTCAGCCACTGCAGCTTCGACCGACTCCAGAATTTCACGCACGCGCGCGGCATAGCGCTCGCCCGAGTCAGTCAGGCTGACACTGCGGGTGGTGCGCTGCAGCAGCCGGGTGCCCAGCTGTTCTTCCAGTGCTGCAATATGGCGGGTGACGTGGGGCACGGTCATCGACAA
>JAFAGF010000157.1 GCA_023422975.1 Pseudomonadota bacterium | reverse complement strand
GGCTGGGCATTTTCGTTCAGCGGCTTGCTAACCGCCGTACTGCGGCGGGTATCAGGGCAGGTTCAAGTCCATACCAAGCTGGGTGGCCAGCGTGAAGGTGAGCAGGCCGACGCACAGCAGCGCCAGTAAAAAGGCCGCAACAATCTTGGCACTCGTGCGCAGCAGCGCGCGCGTGTCGGCACCTTTTTTCTTGCCTTGGTCGTAATGCCATTTGATGGCGAAGAACATGCAAGTGCCAAACATGAGCACTTTGAACGTTACGAAGACTACGGGGACCCAATCGATCATGGTGAGATTTTCCTGCCTATGACTTCACGCGACCTGGAGGGAGGCGCGTTACCTCTGCGGTGAGAGGGGCGAAAGCGTCAGCGCCATCCATACAAAGTAGAGGTGCTGTACGTTGAGGGACATGCTAATGAAAAGCAATTTCCATACATCCAGCGCCGATGACGCTGTTAAAAACCATGCAAGATGACTTTTCGCCCCCGTGGTTACCGCGATTGGCCGCGCAAGGCGGGCCACGCTTTTTGCAGATTGCCGATGCGCTGCAGGCCGCCGTAGCCGATGGCGTGCTGAACCCGGGCGAGCGCCTGCCGCCACAGCGCCGTCTGGCCGCGCAGCTGGGGGTGGACTTGACAACGGTCACGCGTGCCTACGATGAGGCCAGACGCCGTCACTTGCTGGAGGGGCGCGGTGCCCGGGGCACTTATGTGGCAGCACCGAAAGCGGAGCTGAACGCCGTGCTGGATCTGAGCATGAACACCCCGCCGCCGCCCCAGGGCGTGGACTTTGACGACCTGCTCAAACAAGGGCTGTCACAAGTCTTGATGCGGGCTGATGCCGATCTGCTGATGAACTACCACTTGGGCGGGGGCAGCGACGCAGACCGCAAGGCGGGTGCCCAATGGCTGGCGCCCATGTTTGGTGCGCTGGATGCGCAGCAGGTGGTGGTTTGCCCGGGGGCGCAAGCGGCGATTGCGGCCTTGGTGCTGGCGCTGACACAGCCCGGTGATGTGATTTTGGCGGAACCCTGCAGCTACCCCGGTCTGCGGGTTGCCGCGACCCAGTTTGGCCGGCGCGTGATGGCGGTGGCAGCGGACCAGCACGGCATGCTGCCCCAGATGCTGGAGCAGGCATGCCAGCAGCACCAGCCTGGGCTGGTCTACCTCAACCCCACCTTGCAAAACCCCACGGCCATCACCATGCCCGAGCACCGGCGCCAGGCGCTGGCCCGCATTGCCCAGCGCTGCAAGGTGCGTGTGGTGGAAGACGACCCCTACTGGCTGCTGGCCGAAGCCCCGCCACCGCCAGTGGCCACCTGGGCCGCAGAGCAGGTGGTCTATATCTCCACGCTCTCCAAATGCCTGACACCCGGGTTGCGGGTGGCTTTTGTGCTCATTCGTGATCCAGACGAGCGCGAGCGTTTCTTGGCCGCGCTGCGGTCTTTTGCGTTGATGGTGGCGCCATTGAGCGCGGCACTAGCCACGCAATGGATCTGCGATGGCTCGGCCCGCAGCCTGATGGAGGGGGTGCGCCAAGAGGCACGCCTGCGCCACCGCATGGCCCTCGATGTGCTTGCGGGGCGCTACAGCGGTGCGGGCGACGGCTTGCATGTATGGCTGGAGCTGCCGGGGTATTGGCGCTCGGCCCAGCTGGCGCACGCCGCTGACAGCGAGGGCATTGCCGTGACGCCTGCGGAGGCTTTTGCCTTGGACGCCACGCACAGCGGTGCAATGGTGAATGCCATCCGGATTTCGCTGGGCTGCACCAAGGATCGCAAGCGTTTGCAAGCGGGGCTGCAGCGCCTGTCGCATCTGCTGGCGCGGCGGCCAGACACATGCAACGCAGCGGTGGTGTAGCCAACGCAGCCGTGCGATATGGTTGTCAGTTTGCCTTGTGAAAAACATAGCTGCCAGCGCTGGATGTATATGCCTTAACGGCCTAAAACACTGGTATTCCCATCAGCACTGCAGCGTCTGCGGCAGGCGGTATTACCCCAGCGGTTTGACCATGTTGAACCAAACCTCTCCCGCATGTGCGGATGCAGACACACCTTCGTTCACATAGCCCAGGCTGGCATAAAACGGTACGCGGTCTTCCAAGCAGGTGAGGGTGACGGTCTCGCGCTGGGCGCTGCGGGCCACGTTTTCCAGCTGGGTCAGCAGCAGGCGGCCAATACCGTGCTTGCGGTGGGTGGGGTGCACGGCCAACCCCAGCACGGTCTGGTGGCCGCCGGTGGCGGGGTTGGGGTTCAGTTCTTTGAACAGTTCATCGCGGATGTAGCGCTCGGCCACCACAGGGCCGTTGATCAGGCCCACCACGTCGCCGTGCCAGGTGGCCACCCAGAAGCTGTCAGGAATGCGTGTCACACGCAGCGCAAACGCAGCGGGGGTGGCTGCTTCGTCTGGCGTGAAGCAGGCGTTTTCGATCGCGATCAGCTGGGGCAGGTCTTGCGGAGTGGCAGGGCGCAGCAGCAGCCCGGGTGGGGAAGCAGGGTTCAAAGTCTCAGACATGCGCGAGATTGTGCACCTGACAGCAGGGCTGGGGCGGAGTGTTGTCTTCAGGCAAGCGTTGCTGGCATTCCATACAAAAATAGCTTCCCACGCTGATCTGGTCAGCGTGGGAAGCTATGGATTTGGAAATTCTGATGACAGAAAAGGAGCCCAGAAAGGCTCCTTTCCCCACCAGGAAGTTCACACCTTAGAAGGAGTGGCGCAGACCCACTTGCACGGCGTGTTGCTTGCCGCTGTCGCTGATTGTGGCGCCGGAGTCAGCCACCAGGCTCATGGTGCCGCCGTCCTTGTTCTTCAGGTACGAGTAGGTGCCGTACAGCGCAGTGCGCTTGGACAGGTTGTGCTCATAGCCTAAGGAGAACTGGTCGGCCTTTTGCTCATTCAGGCTGGCAGTGTTGTGGCGCTCGTAGCGGTTGTACGAAGCCTTCACGACACCTGCGGCGCCCACAGGGGCGGCTGCACCCAGTGTGTAGGTCTTGTCCTTGTAGTCAGCCATGCCTTGGGGTTGGTTGTTGGTCTGGCGGTAGGCGCCCACCAGTTTGACAACGCCAAAGTCATAGCCTGCACCCAGTGCGTAAGAGCGCTGGCGGGTATCAAAGCCGTTGAGCAAGCTGTTGTTTTGCTGTTCGGCCGCGAAAGTGGCAGACCAGGGACCTTGATCGTAAGACACGGCAGCGTCGTAGTAAGCCTCGGTCTTCCACGTGCTGTTGGACTGCTCACCGAACGCGTAGTTGGCTGCGAAGCTCAGGCCACCAAAGTTGGGCGAAACGTAGCCAATCAGGTTGTCTTTGCGCTTGTCGTCGTTGTTGCCCAGCCCCCAGGATTGGGTGCCGCCGATGCCGGCATGGCCAAACACGTCGTAGCGCTTCATGGATTTGTAGGCAGCGGTTTCATCGCGGCCCAGGTGGACTTCACCAAAATTGCCCAGCAAGCCGACGGTCGCGCGGCGCTTGAAGTCCAGGCCGCTGCTGCTGTCGCCATTGCCAGTGTCTGCGTTGATGCCGGATTCCAGCACAAACTGTGCCTTCAGGCCGTTGCCCAGATCCTCGGTGCCGCGCAGACCGAAGTAGCTGTCTTTGTTGCCTCCAGAGTTCAGGCCGGACCATGTGTTTTCGCCATCGACCACAGTCACTGCCTCATCGATGTTGCCGTACAACTGAACGGACGACTGCGCAAAGGCAGCACCGGTGGCAGCCATGGCCAGCAAAGGCAGAGAAGCGATGATTTTTTTCTTCATGTAGGAACTCCATTCAAAGAAATTAACTTGCGTGATGTTGGTGCTTGCTTCTCTGTAAAAGTTCGCTGTGTATACAAACTGTTGCGGCCTTTTGCATTTTCTTTACGCAGCTTTACAAGCGGCTGCAAGGGCGGCTTGGCAGCGGCATTGCCGCCATCAGCAGCGCTGTACCGGCGTAAAAAAAGCTGCACCAGGCAGCTTTTTTGGGAGGGGGAATGAACTTGCGGTTTACATCAACAGATGTTCACCGGCGTTGTCGCCACCCAGGATCACGTAGTTCACCTTGCGGATGTCCATCAACTTGGTGCCACCGGCGTAGCTGATGGAAGACTGCACGTCCTGCTCCATCTCGATCAGCGTGTTCTTCAGGGGGCCCTTGACGGGTTCCAGAATGCGCTTGCCTTCGACGTGCTTGTATTCGCCCTTGTTAAAGTCCGAAGCCGAGCCGTAGTACTCCTTGTACAGCTCGCCGTCCACTTCCACGGTCTTGCCGGGCGACTCTTCGTGGCCCGCAAACAGCGAACCGATCATCACCATGGTGGCGCCAAAGCGAATGCTCTTGGCAATGTCACCGTGGCTGCGGATGCCGCCGTCAGCAATGATGGGCTTGGTGGCCACGCGGGCACACCACTTCAGCGCCGACAGTTGCCAGCCGCCCGTGCCAAAACCGGTCTTGAGCTTAGTGATACACACCTTGCCCGGGCCCACACCCACCTTGGTGGCGTCGGCGCCCCAGGCTTCCAGATCGATCACGGCTTCGGGCGTGGCCACGTTGCCGGCAATCACAAAAGCCTCAGGCAACTTGGCCTTGATGTACTGGATCATGTTCTTCACGCTGTCGGCATGGCCATGGGCGATGTCGATGGTGATGTACTCAGGGCAAATGTCTTGTGCGACAAACTTGTCCACGGTCTCGTAGTCGGCCTGCTTGACGCCCAGCGAAATCGAGGCGAACAAGGTTTGCGACTGCATGTCCTTGGTGAACTGAACGTTGTCGATGTCAAAACGGTGCATCACGTAGAAGTAGCCGTTTTGCGCCAAATACTTGCAGATCTTCTCGTCCAACACGGTCTTCATGTTGGCAGGCACGACAGGCAGGCGGAAAGTGCGGCCACCCAGCTCTACGCTGGCGTTGCACTCCGAGCGGCTTTCCACACGGCACTTGCGGGGCAGCAGCAGGATGTTGTCGTAGTCGAAGATTTCCATGGTTCCAAGCTCCAGAAAAAGGTCATGGTGGGAGTCTCACCCACCCAATTTCAAAAGAAAGGCGCTTGGCTTGGTGCCCGGTTTGGCTGGCCTCGACAAATTTTGGCCAAAAAAAAAACCGGACCACAAAAACTTGGGCCCGGTGATTGATTCTATACGTCAGGGCATACCCGCAGTACAGGCCTTGTTGAATGAACGGTATATGCCTAGGTGTATACCGCTGCCTGGGCAGCGGGCATGCACGCCCACGCCCAAGGGGCTGCAGCACTTTCTACAATGGAGGGCTATGTTCCCCATTGACCTGCTTGACGGTGCCCATGACGGCACGCCCCCATCCCACAACTCGCCCCTGCTGCAGGGCCTGAACGATGAGCAGCGTGCCGCCGTGACCCTGCCGCAAGGCCATGCGCTGGTGCTGGCGGGCGCGGGCTCGGGCAAGACGCGGGTGCTGACCACGCGCATTGCCTGGCTGTTGCAGACCGGCCAAGTCTCGCCCGGCGGCATCATGGCGGTGACCTTTACCAACAAGGCCGCGAAAGAAATGAACGTGCGTTTGTCGGCCATGCTGCCCTACAACGTGCGCGGCATGTGGATTGGCACTTTCCACGGCCTGTGCAACCGCCTGCTGCGCGCCCACCATGTGGCGGCGGGCTTGCCGGCTACTTTCCAGATTCTGGATACGCAAGACCAGCTCTCGGCCATCAAGCGCTTGTGCAAGCAGTACAACGTGGACGATGAGCGCTTTCCGCCCAAGCAGCTGAGCTGGTTCATTGCCGGTTGCAAGGAAGAAGGGTTGCGCCCCAAAGACGTGGTGGCGGCCGACCCCGATACCAAAAAGAAGGTAGAGCTGTACCAGCTGTATGAAGAGCAATGCCAGCGTGAAGGCGTGGTGGATTTTGGCGAGCTGATGCTGCGCAGCTTTGAAATGCTGCGTGACGATGTGCACCTGCGCCAGCACTACCAGCGCCGCTTCCGTTTTATCTTGGTGGACGAGTTTCAGGACACCAACAAGCTGCAGTACGCATGGCTCAAGCAACTGGCCGGTGAGATGGTGAATGGCCAGTTGCAAGGCACGGCCAGCGTGCTGGCGGTGGGCGATGATGACCAGAGCATCTATGCCTTCCGCGGTGCGCGCGTGGGCAATATGAGTGACTTTGTGCGCGAGTTTGGTGTGCAGCAACAGATCAAGCTGGAGCAGAACTACCGCAGCTACGGCCATATTCTGGACAGTGCCAATGCGTTGATTGAGCACAACAGCCAGCGCCTGGGTAAAAACCTGCGCACCGACCAAGGTGCCGGTGAGCCCGTGCGGGTGATGGAGTCGCCCACCGATCTGGATGAAGCCAGCTGGATCGTGGGCGAGATCAAAGACTTGGTGCGCAACGATGGCTACAGCCGCCAGGAAATTGCCATCCTCTATCGCAGCAACGCGCAAAGCCGGGTGATTGAAAGCAAGCTGTTCAACGCCGGCATTCCTTATCGCGTGTATGGCGGTATGCGCTTTTTTGAGCGTGCGGAAGTGAAGAACGCGCTGGCCTATCTGCGCCTGATCGAGAACCCGCACGATGAAACCAGCTTTTTGCGCGTGGTGAACTTTCCCGCCCGTGGTATTGGTGCGCGCAGCATTGAAAACCTGCAGGAAGCTGCGCGTGGCGCGGGCTGCTCGCTCAGTGATGCGGCCACCTTGGTCAGTGGCGCAGCGGGCACCAAGCTGCAAGGCTTTGTGGCCAAGATGCAGGTGCTGCGTGAAGAAACCGAAGGCAAAACCCTGCGCCAGACCATTGAGCGCGTGCTCGAAGTCAGCGGACTGATCGACCACTATGTGAACGAAAAAGAAGGCCAGGACCGCATTGAAAACTTGAAAGAGTTGATCAACGCGGCCGAGAGCTTTGTCACCCAGGAAGGTTTTGGCAAAGATGCAGTGGCCCTGCCCATCGATGAAACCGGTGTGCTGGCGGCGGCTGCATTGTCACAAAGCCCGGTCAGCCAAGGTTTGGATAGCAGCTTGCCCATGCTGGACTTGCCTTTGGGCGGCACAGACATTGAAACGGGCGAGACGCTGTCGCCCCTGCAAGCCTTCTTGGTGCATGCCGCACTGGAGGCGGGTGATAACCAGGCCCAAGCCGGCCAAGACGCCGTGCAGCTGATGACCGTGCATGCTTCCAAGGGTCTGGAGTTTGATTGCGTGTTCATTGGTGGCTTGGAAGAGGGCTTGTTCCCCCACGAAAATGCCATGAGTGACAAAGGCGGCCTAGAGGAAGAGCGCCGCCTGATGTACGTGGCCATCACCCGTGCGCGCAAGCGCTTGTATTTGAGCCATTCGCAAAGCCGTATGCTGCATGGCCGCACCACGTTCAACCTGCCCAGCCGCTTTCTGGATGAGCTGCCTGAGGGGGCACTCAAGTGGCTCAGCGCCAAGGGTGGCTTTGGCAGTTTTGCACCTAAAAATGGAGCTGTCAGCGCTTATGGAGAAAGCGCTAGAGGTCAATTTGGCGCATATACCACGAAAGGCCCGGAAATCTTTGCTAGCCCACCGGTGCCCGTGCAAAAGACTGTGCCGGGGCACGGTATTGTCAAAGGCAAGACCGTGTTTCACACCAAGTTTGGTGAGGGCAAGGTGCTGGCGGTGGAAGGCACGGGCGATGATGCCCG
>JAFAGF010000138.1 GCA_023422975.1 Pseudomonadota bacterium | reverse complement strand
GGGAAGGCATCAGCCCAGCCGGGCATGAAGATGAAGGTCAGCCACACACCCAGGCCCAGCGCCACAGCCAGCAAAGCGCCTTGCGTGGTAGCACGCTTCCAGTACAGACCGCAAACCAGCGGCACGAAGGCGCCGACCAGCGGCACCTGATAGGCACCCGCCACCATTTCATAGATGGAGCTGTCTTGCATGCTGATGGCATACACCAGCACGCAGACGGTAAAGACCACCACGGTCACGCGCATGGCCTTGAGGGTTTGCGCATCGCTCATGCCGGGCTTGAGGTTGCGCAGCACATTCTCCACAAACGATGTCGATGGCGCCAGCATGGTGGCCGATGCAGTCGACATGATGGCCGAGAGCAGCGCGCCAAAGAAGGCAATTTGCAGCGCCACCGGCATGTGCTGCATCACCAGCGTGGGCAAAATCTTCTGCGGGTCTTCTTCCATCAACGCCGCGGTCGCCTCGGGCATGACCAGCACGGCCGCTGTGACCACAAACATGGGGATGAAGGCAAACAAGATGTACAAGCTGCCGCCAATGATGGGGCCCAAACGCGCCACATTCTCGTTTTTGGACGACATCACGCGCTGGAACACATCCTGCTGCGGTATGGAACCCAGCATCATGGTGATGGCAGCTGCGAAGAAGAACAGCCAGGTTTTGGCATCGGCCTCCACCGGCAAGAACTGCATCTTGCCCTCGGCCACGGCGTAGTCGATCACCTTGTCAGCGCCACCAGCCAGGTCGCCCGCAAAGATGGCAATGGCTACCAGACCCGCGCAGATCACGATCATCTGCACCAGATCAGTCACTGCCACCGACCACATACCGCCAAACAAGGTGTAGACCAGCACAATCAGGGTGCCCAGCACCATGCCTTGCACCATGCTCAGTGCGCCGTCTGTCAGCAAATTGAACACCAGACCCAATGCAGTCACCTGCGCTGCTACCCAGCCCAGATAGCTGAAGATGATGATGATCGAGCACAGCAGCTCAATGCTCTTGCCGTAACGCAGGCGGTAGTAGTCACCAATGGTGATGAGGTTCTTTTTGTAGAGCTTGTAGGCAAAGAACAGGCCCACCAAAATCAAGCAAAAACCCGCGCCAAACGGATCTTCCACCACACCGCCCAGACCGTCTTGCACGAACACGGCCGATACCCCCAACACCAACTCCGAGCCAAACCAGGTCGCAAACGTGGTGGCCACCACGATGTACAGCGGCAAATTTCGCCCTGCCACCGCATAGTCCGCCGTGTTGCTCACACGGCGCGCTGCATAGAGGCCAATGCCAATCGACACCAACAGGTACGCGGCGATAAAGGTAATCAGCATGGTGGCTGGTCCCTCCGGAAAAAGGTAAGAGGTTGTAGAAAATTTTGAGGCGCGATTATGGGCATGTCTCGCGACCATTCCGCGAAAAAAACGCAGCTTGTCTGCTTACGGCCACAAATAAAAAAGAGCGCCTTACGCTTGAGTCATCAAGCTTTGAGGCAGATATCACCATCAAAGCCTTTAAACACAAGCGCTAGGCGCTCTCTTTATTTGCGTATAAGTACTCGCTTACGCCGCAAGCACTCTGCAAAGCCAGCTTTAAAAAACCCGAATTCTCGTAAGGATTTGCATGGCCAGCATGCCCAGTACAAACCCCAATCCTCCGTAAACCAGCCCCTGCAGCAGACGGTTGGTGCGCCGCTGCTCTTTGAGCAATTCCTGTACCAATTGCTGGTCAGGCCCATTTTTTTGCTGCAAAAAGCCATAGACCAAGCGCGGCAGCTCAGGGATGAACTTGGCATAGCGCGGTGCCTCGGCCTGCAACTCGCGCCAAAAGCGCTGCGGCCCCATTTGCTCCAGCATCCATTTTTCGAGGAAGGGCTTGGCCGTGCTCCACAAATCCAGGTTCGGATCGAGCTGGCGCCCCAGCCCTTCGATGTTGAGCAAGGTCTTTTGCAGCAGCACCAATTGCGGCTGAATCTCGACTTGGAAGCGGCGCGATGTCTGGAACAAGCGCATCAGCACCATGCCCAGCGAGATTTCGGCCAGCGGACGGTCAAAGTAAGGCTCGCACACGGCGCGGATGGCGGCCTCCAGCTCTTCCACCCGCGTGGTGGCGGGCACCCAGCCACTTTCAATGTGCAAAGCTGCCACGCGCTTGTAGTCGCGGCGGAAGAAGGCCAAGAAGTTCTGTGCCAGATACTCTTTGTCGAACTCCGTGAGCGTGCCCACGATGCCAAAGTCCAGCGAGATATAGCGCCCGAAAGTCTCTGGCTCCAGGCTGACCATGATGTTGCCCGGGTGCATGTCCGCATGGAAGAACCCATCGCGAAACACCTGCGTGAAGAACAACGTCACCCCATCGCGCGCCAGCTGGGGAATATCCACCCCGGCCTCACGCAACTGCTCCACCTGGCTGATGGGTACACCTTTCATGCGCTCCATCACCATCACTTCGGCATGGCAGTAGTCCCAGAAAATTTCTGGAATCAGCACCAAGTCCAGCCCATCCATGTTGCGGCGCAGTTGCGCCGCGTTGGAGGCTTCCCGGATCAGGTCCAGCTCGTCGTGCAAGTAGTTGTCAAACTCGGCCACCACCTGCAAGGGCTTAAGGCGCTTGGCTTCCTGGGAAAGCTTTTCCACCCAGCCAGCCATCATGTACATGAGGGCCACGTCCTTGTCGATCACCGTCTTCATGCCGGGGCGCAGCACCTTGACGGCCACCTCGCGCTCCGAGCCATCGCGGTCACGCACGGTGGCAAAGTGCACCTGCGCAATCGATGCGCTGGCCACAGGCGTGCGGTCAAACTGCACAAAGACTTGATCAATCGACTTGCGGAAGTTGCGCTCAATCGTGTCGACCGCAATTTGCGAATCAAACGGTGGCACACGGTCTTGCAGCTTGGCCAGCTCCTGCGCCACATCGGGCGGCATCAAGTCGCTGCGCGTGGACAGCACCTGACCAAACTTCACAAAGATGGGCCCCAGCTGCTCCAGCGCTTCGCGCAGGCGAACACCACGCGGCGCATCCAGCTTGCGGCCAATCGTGACGACCCGACACAGGCGGTTCAGCCACGGGTGCTGAAAGCTGGAGAGCACCAACTCATCGAGCCCGTAGCGCAGCACCACCCAGATGATGGTAAAGCCTCGGAAAAAGCGACTCATTGCTGCGCGCCGCCAGCGGGCATGCGGCCACCGACAAACTG
>JAFAGF010000120.1 GCA_023422975.1 Pseudomonadota bacterium | reverse complement strand
GCCCCAAGGGGCTGATGGGTACGCGGGAGGACTAAGCCATGTCAGCCATTTTGCTTCCGCAGATGAATCAAGAAACCATGCCGCACAACGTGCCTGCCTCTTCTCTTCCTGTTCGCTACTACCGCTTCAAACCGTGGAATATCGGGCGTGTGGTGGTCTGGAGTGTCTTTGCGCTGCTGCTCATCATTGCGCCGCTGGTGTTTACCAGCTCGCTGGCCCTGACCATGCTCAGCCAGATGGGCTATGCCATCATCATTTGCCTGTCCTACAACATCTTGCTGGGGCAGGGCGGCATGCTCAGTTTTGGCCATGCGGTCTATACCGGGCTGGGCTCGTTCATTGCCATCCACGCCATGAACCGCGCAGCCGATGGCGCACTGCCGATTCCGGTATGGCTGATTCCGATTGTGGGCGGTCTGGCCGGCATGTTCTTTGCCGCGCTGCTGGGTTGGGTCACCACCAAAAAATCAGGCACCACATTTGCCATGATTACCTTGGGGGTGGGCGAGTTGGTGGCTGCGATGGCGCTGATGTTCCCCGGATTTTTTGGGGGGGAAGGCGGTATTACCACCGATCGCGTGTATGGCGCCACGTTCTTTGGTTTTGATTTTGGTCCCAGCATTCAGGTGTACTACCTGATTGCGGTGTACTGCTTCATCTGTACAGCGCTGATGTTTGCATTCACGGCCACCCCGTTGGGGCGCATGCTCAATGCTGTGCGCGACAACCCAGAGCGCGTGGCCTTTGTGGGCTACAACACCCAGCGCGTGCGTTATATGGGGTTCATCATTGCCGGTTTTTTTGCCGGTATTGGCGGTGGCTTGGCAGCGATTAACTTTGAAATCGTCACGGCCATGGACAGCGTGAGCATCATCCGCTCGGGGACCTATTTGCTGTTCACCTTTCTGGGCGGAGCTACCTTTTTCTTTGGCCCCATCATTGGTGGTGTGCTGATGGTGGTGGCGACGGTGTTCCTGTCAGAAATCACCAAGGCATGGATGCTGTATTTAGGCCTGATCTTCTTGTTCATGGTGATGTATGCCCCCGGCGGTATTGCTAGCTTGATCATGATGAATCTGCGCCTAGCCAAGTACGGCAAGCTGGGGCGCATTGTGGGCGCATACCTGGCGCTGGCAGGCACGGGATTGGCCATGCTGGTGGGCCTGGCGGCCATGGTGGAGATGCTCTACCACTTGCAGCTGAACATTGGTTTGGGCAGTGAGCTGCGTTTTATGGGCAGCACTCTGAATGTGCACAGCGTGGAGAGCTGGCTGGGCGCAGGCCTGATCTTTTTGACGGGGCTGGGGCTGTTTGAGCTGGTGCGCCGTGAATACGTGCGCCAGTGGGGGCAGATTCAAGAAGAGATTGAACACGACATCCAGCGTGCGGAGGGCATCTGATGAGTCAGCACACACCTTATGCCTTGGAACTGCGTGACCTGCGCAAAAGCTTTGGCAAGACAGAAATTATTCGGGGTGCCAATCTGGCCGTGAAGGCGGGCGAGCGCATCGCCATCATCGGCCCGAATGGCGCGGGTAAAAGTACCTTGTTCAACCTGATCAGCGGCCGTTTTGCACCCACCAGCGGCGAGGTGCTGCTGCACGGCCAGCGCATAGATGGCAAGGAACCTTATGAAATCAACCGCGCGGGCCTGTCGCGCAGCTTTCAGATCACCAATATTTTCCCCAAGCTCAGCGTGTTTGAAAACCTGCGCTGCGGCGTGTTGTGGAGCATGGGCTACCGCTACACCTTTTTGCGCTTTCTCTCGCGCATGGATGCGGTCAACGAGCGCGCCAAACAGCTGATGGAGCAAATTGGCCTGTACAAAAAGCGCGATGAACTGGCGGTGAACCTGACCTATGCCGAACAGCGTGCGCTGGAGATTGGCGTCACCATTGCCGGGGGGGCCGATGTGATTTTGCTGGACGAACCCACGGCGGGCATGAGCAACAGCGAAACCGCACGCTTTATCAACCTGATTCGTGAAGTGACCGAAGGCAAAACCCTGCTGACGGTGGAACACGACATGGGCGTGGTGTTTGGTTTGGCAGACAAGATTGCCGTGGTGGTCTATGGCGAAGTCATCGCGTTTGATACCCCTGAAAACGTGCGCGCCAATGCGCGTGTGCAAGAGGCATATCTGGGGTCGGTGATTGCCGATGAGCAGGCGCAAGCAGCGCTGCATTAAGGACACAGCACATGTTGCAGATCAATAACTTGCATGCCTATTACGGCAAAAGCCATGTGTTGCACGGCGTGGATTTTTCGGTGAACGAGGGCGAAATCGTGGCCTTGCTGGGGCGCAATGGCTCGGGCCGTTCCACCACCGCCAAGGCCATCATGGGTTTGGTCGATTGGGAAGGCGAGATCCGCTGGAAAGCCCAGGCACTGCATGGCCAGAAAACCTATGAGGTGGCGCACCTGGGCATTGGCTATGTGCCTGAGAGCCGTGACGTGTTTCCGAACCTGACCGTGCACCAGAACCTGCTGCTGGGTCAAAAAGGCAGTGGCAAGGGCAGCCGCTGGAATTTTGACGATATGTACGCCATGTTCCCGCGCCTCAAAGAGCGCCAGCACACGGAGGCGGGCGTGATGTCGGGCGGTGAGCAGCAGATGCTGACGCTGTGCCGCACGCTGATGGGGGATCCGGACCTCATCATCATTGATGAACCCACCGAAGGGCTGGCGCCAAAAATTGTGGAACTGGTGGGCGAGTACCTGAAGAAGATCAAGGAGCGTGGGGTGGCGGTGCTGCTCATTGAGCAAAAGCTCACCATTGCCATGCGCATCTCTGACCGCGCCTTGGTGATGGGGCATGGTGCCATTGTGTTTGACGGCACGCCGCAGAGTCTGAATGCCAATGCCAATATCCGCAAAGAATGGCTGGAGGTTTAAGTCGAAGGATGGTAATGCTTTGATAAAGTGAGCTACCAGCGCTTACTGTATAAGCGCTAGAGGTATTTTTCATGCAGATAAATATGGATAACCTGTTGAACAGGTATCGATAAAAAAGGGCTCCCGCTGGAGCCCTTTTGCTTGCATGCCGTGCAGTGGGTGCAGGCGCAGATCACTTTACTTGAGAGCGGCTGCCATCCTTGGCCAGCTCAAACACCACAAACTCAAAGTCCTTCAGATCGCCCTTGGCATCGAACGCCACCTTGCCGATGACGGTGTCAAACGTGTTGGCGTGCATATAGTCGGCCACTTTCTTGGGGTCGGCGCCCACGGCTTTCATGGACTTGTCCAGCACTTGCAGGGCTGCGTAGGCTGGCATCTGGTAGGCACCGTTGGCGGAGCGGTTGGCCTTCTTGAACGCATCGACCACGCCCTTGTTTTCGGGGCGCTGGCTGAAGTCGGCAGGGAAGGTGAACATCATGCCTTCGACCGCCGGGCCGGCAATTTCAATCAGGCCTTGGTTGAAGGCGCCTTCTGCGCCCACAAAGCGGGTCTTCAGACCTTGTTCTTTGGCTTGGCGCAGCAGCAGACCCATTTCTGGGTGGTAGCCGCCGAAGAACACGACATCGACCTTGGCGGTCTTGAGCTTGGTGATCACGGCCGAGTAATCGCTGTCACCCGCATTGATGCCGTCATACATCACCACCGGTGCTTTGAGGCTGTCCAGCGTGTTCTTGACGTGCTGGGCCACACCAGCGCCATAGGTTTGCTTGTCGTGCAGCACGGCCACGGCTTTGGGTTTGAGCTTGCTGGCAATGAATTTGGCGGCAAACGGGCCTTGCTGGTCATCGCGGCCAATGGTGCGGAAGAA
>JAFAGF010000004.1 GCA_023422975.1 Pseudomonadota bacterium | reverse complement strand
GTGATGGGGAAGTTCTCAACCGCGCGGGCCGAGTGCACGCCCCAGTAGGCGTTATCGGGAATGTCCTTGGGACCCAAAAAGTCGCTCTCTTGGCGCATAGCTATCACTCTCTCATGCAATAAATCAGACGGGACGCACGTGCAAACGCCGCCCAGCAGGCGGCGTTTCAATGCACACGTGGCAACGCCCTGACCACCGAAAGCGCTGTATGTGCGGTGCCCAGTGGTGCAGGGCGATGCATGAATTATGAAATCTTTTTTGCATAGATTGCACTGTGTTTGTGCATACATGCGTTGCGACTGCGCTTTTTGGGTGCGAAAAGTATGAATTAGATGAATAAATGGGCATTGAAATGAATAAAACACATAGATTGGTTGTTTTTAGACAAAATTCGCACTGAAATAGTGCGAATAACATTCCCAAATTGGTGCATTCGCATACCGCGCAGCACAGAGAGAAAACATCTCGAAACGCTTGCCCCGGGAAATGGCAACCTTGCTGACAGACCGATGGAAGGGCCGTGGCTACAGTGGGGCCAGAAAGCATGGCGTTGCGCCGTGCGGCAACAACAAGGAGGACGGATGACCACAGCAACGTACACACCTGCGGCCAGCACTGCGCTGCCGGATCGTTTCAAGGCACGAATTGAGGGCCGTGTGCAGCACCGCGTGGGGGATGGCCCGACCGAAGTCATCCCTGTGGGGCAGGAGGTGCAGGTGGATGTGGCCATTGCCAGCATGGTGCTGTCATGGCTGAGTGAAGGCCAGCCCATGACCGTGACGGTAGCGCGCGAAGAATTCCTGTTCTATGTGGACGAGGGCTGCATCGTGATCCTGTCCTAGGCTGCGCAGCGGCAGTCCGGTGGCTTCGCTCCAGCCAGCCTTGCGCTGGCTTTTTGATGCTGCAGTGGATGGGGGCGGCGGGCAGTTCCCTTGCGGCCTGCGCGCTGTGAACCTGGTGCTGGGTACGGCGTAAGGTCTGCAGATGCAAAAAAAGCCAAGTCTCAGACTTGGCTTTTTTCATAGCTATCAGCGCTTACTGCATAAGCGCTAGAGGCTAATTTGTTTGTAATCACCAAGGATTACTTGGCCACCACACGTACCATTTCCAGGCACTTGTTGGAGTAGCCCCACTCGTTGTCGTACCAGGCCACAACCTTCACAAAGGTCTTGTCCAGTGCGATACCGGCTTCGGCATCGAACACGGAAGTGCAGGTTTCACCACGGAAGTCGGTGGCCACCACCTTGTCTTCGGTGTAGCCCAGCACGCCCTTCAAAGCGCCTTGCGACTGTGCCTTCATTTCGGCGCAAATTTCTTCGTAGGAAGCTTCGGCGTTCAGTTCCACAGTCAGGTCGACCACGGACACGTCAGACGTAGGCACGCGGAAGGACATGCCAGTCAGCTTCTTGTTCAGCTCAGGAATCACCACGCCCACGGCCTTGGCTGCGCCCGTGCTGGAAGGAATGATGTTTTCCAGAATGCCGCGGCCGCCGCGCCAGTCTTTGTTGGAAGGGCCGTCCACAGTCTTTTGCGTGGCAGTCGCAGCGTGCACGGTGGTCATCAGGCCGCGCTTGATGCCCCACTTGTCGTTCAGCACCTTGGCCACAGGAGCCAGGCAGTTGGTGGTGCACGAAGCGTTGGAGATGATGTCCTGGCCCGCATAGGTCTTGCAGTTCACGCCGAACACGAACATGGGGGTTGCATCCTTGGAGGGCGCGGACATGATGACCTTCTTGGCGCCGGCAGCGATGTGCTTGCGGGCGGTTTCGTCGGTCAGGAACAGACCGGTGGACTCGATCACCACTTCTGCGCCCACTTCGTCCCACTTCAGGTTGGCGGGGTCACGTTCTTGGGTCAGGCGGATCTTCTTGCCGTTCACCACCAGGGTGTTGCCTTCCACGGACACTTCACCGTCAAAACGGCCGTGCACGCTGTCGTACTTCAGCATGTAGGCCAGGTAATCAGGCTCCAGCAGGTCGTTGATGCCAACGATTTCGATGTCGGAGAAGTTTTGCACTGCAGAGCGCAGCACGTTGCGGCCGATGCGGCCAAAACCGTTGATGCCAACCTTGATAGTCATAGTTGCCTCGTTGCTATGGAAGAAAAGGAAAACCGGAGAACTCTACGAAAAACACCCGCCGCAGCCAAGGCTTGGGCGGGTGTTTCAGTCGTGATTACTTGTTGCGCGCAATGGTTTCCATCACGGT
Source organism: Pseudomonadota bacterium (assembly GCA_023422975.1). Lineage (GTDB taxonomy): Bacteria > Pseudomonadota > Gammaproteobacteria > Burkholderiales > Burkholderiaceae_C > Comamonas. The sequence continues at coordinate 4,586 of JAFAGF010000004.1, read as the reverse complement.
GGCGCTCACGTTGTCAGCCGTGAAGCCAAAGTGCTTGAACAGCACCGGTGCGGGAGCCGATTCGCCGTAGGTGTCGATACCGACCACGGCGGCGCAGCCGTACTTCCACCAGAAGTCGGTCACACCCATTTCGACGGCGATGCGGGGAATGCCTGCGGGCAGTACCGATGTCTTGTACGCCACGTCTTGCTTGTCGAAGGTGGTGGTGCTGGGCATGGAGACCACGCGCACGGCAATCTTTTGCTCGGCCAGCTGCTTTTGCGCAGCCAAGGCCAATTGCACTTCAGAGCCGGTGGCAATGATCACGGCCTGTGCCTTGCCCTTCAGGCCTACGTCCTTGGGTTCAGACAGCACGTACGCACCGCAGGCGATGTTGTCCAGCGCGTCTTCCGACTTGGGCGAGTACGCCAGATTCTGGCGGCTCAGCAACAGGGCGGTCGGCTTGTTCTTCTGGCTCAGGGCCACCGTCCATGCCACGGCAGTTTCTGTCGTGTCGGCAGGGCGCCATACGTCCAGACCGGGGATCAGGCGCAGCGAAGCAGCATGCTCGATGGACTGGTGGGTGGGGCCGTCTTCGCCCAGACCGATGGAGTCGTGGGTGAACACGTGGATCACGCGTTGCTTCATCAGCGCAGCCATGCGAATCGCATTGCGGCTGTAGTCCGAGAAGGTCATGAAGGTGCCGCCGTAAGGGATGTAGCCACCGTGCAGCGCGACACCGTTCATGATGGCAGCCATACCGAACTCGCGCACACCGTAGTTGATGTGGCGGCCGATCTTGCCGTCTTCGGTCTTGACCACGGCGCCCTTGTCGTCCACGCGGAAAGCGGGGGTGGACTTGGTGTTGGTCAGGTTGGAGCCGGTCAGGTCGGCAGAGCCGCCCAGCAGTTCGGGCAATGCAGCGGTCAAACCTTCCAGTGCCAGTTGGCTGGCCTTGCGGCTGGCCACGGTGGCGCCGGTGTCGTGTGCGGCGGAAGCGATGTTCATCGCTGTTTCCAGGAAGTTCGCGGGCAGGTCACCGGCCATGCGGCGTGTGAATTCAGCCGCTTGCTCAGGGAATGCCTTGGCGTAAGCAGCGAACTTCTTGTTCCATGCCGCTTCGGCCTTCTTGCCGGCAGCCTTGCAATCCCAGTCGGCGTACACGTCGGCAGGGATTTCGAAAGGTGCAGCAGTCCAACCCAGCGCAGCGCGGGTCAGTGCAATTTCGTCGGCACCCAAAGGCTCGCCGTGGGCCTTGGAAGTGTTGGCACGGTTGGGCGAGCCCTTGCCGATGTGCGTCTTGCAGCAGATCAGGGTGGGCTTGTCCTTGCTCTTCTTGGCTTGGGCAATCGCAGCGTCTACGGCGTCCACGTTGTGGCCGTCCACGCCCTTGATCACGTTCCAGCCGTAGGCTTCAAAGCGTGCGGGGGTGTTGTCGGCAAACCAAGGGGTGACCTTGCCGTCGATGGAGATTTCGTTGTCGTCCCACAGGGCGATCAGCTTGTTCAGCTTCCAGGCGCCCGCCAGCGAAGCGGCTTCGTGCGAGATGCCTTCCATCAAGCAACCGTCGCCCATGAAGACGAAGGTGTGGTGGTCCACGATGGCGTGCTTGGGCTGGTTGAACTCCGCAGCCAGCAGCTTTTCCGACAGTGCAAAACCCACCGCATTGGTGATGCCTTGGCCCAGCGGGCCTGTGGTGGTTTCCACGCCGGGGGTGATGCCCACCTCAGGGTGGCCCGCGGTCTTGCTGTGCAGTTGGCGGAAGTTCTTGATCTCTTCCATGGGCAGGTCGTAACCGCTCAGGTGCAGCAGCGCGTAAATCAGCATGGAGCCGTGGCCGTTCGACAAGATGAAACGGTCGCGGTTGGCCCAGTGGGGGTTCACGGGGTTGTGCTGCAGGTGGCGGCTCCACAGCGCCACTGCCATGTCGGCCATGCCCATGGGGGCACCGGGGTGGCCGGAGTTAGCTTGTTGCACTGCGTCCATCGCCAGCGCGCGGATTGCGTTGGCCATCATTGGGGTGTTTGCCATGGGAAGGATTTTCCGGAGGGATTGATTCAAAAGATGCCGGGATTTTACCGATGTGTGCCACAGCCGGTTTCCATGCGATTACATAGCCCCCTGCATCGCCTACAGTGTGGGCTGTTGCGTGTGTGTGCACGCAAGGAAAAACTGGTAGCCCATGACTTTTGCAAACCTTCCCGCCATGCTGCTGGCCGCAGGCCGCGGCGAGCGCATGCGCCCGCTGACTGACACCACCCCCAAGCCTTTGCTGACCGTGCAAGGCCGTGCTTTGCTGGACTGGCACATGGCCGCGTTGCAGCGCGATGGCACGCGGCAGGTGGTGGTCAATACCGCATGGCTGGGCACGCAAATTCCTGCGCACCTGAATGCGCAGTGGCCGCAGCAAGGCATGCAGTTGCAGTATTCGCACGAGCAAACGGATTTTGGTCATGCGTTGGAAACCGCAGGTGGCATCGCCCGCGCGCTGCCCCTGCTGGGCGATGCGTTTTGGCTGGCGGCGGGCGATGTGTTGGCGCCGGACTTTGTGTTTGACGCAGCGGTGGCGCAGGCCTTTGCGCAATCCGATGACCTGGCCCATGTGTGGCTGGTGCCCAACCCCGCGCACAACGCGAAGGGCGACTTTGGGCTGGATGAAAGCGCGCCGGGCAGTGGCACGGGCCGCGCGGTGAATTTGCCGCCCGCAGACACCAGCCGTGACCTGCGACCGCGCTACACCTACAGCACCATCGCCTTGCTCAAGGCCGAGCTGTTTGCCGCACCGTGGTGCGACATGGCTGCAGGCAACCCCACGGGCATCGCCGCACCGCTGGCACCGCTGCTGCGCAAGGCGATGGATGCAGGCCGCTGCGGTGCCTCGCTCTACACCGGGCGCTGGACGGATGTGGGCACGCCCGAGCGGCTGGCACAACTCAACACATTGCCATCCCATTAAAAAGTGAGCTGCTGTCGCTCTTGTGCTGGTTATTTGCGTATGAAAATTAGTTAAATCACTTGCAGGAGCTGCGCTGGCAGCTCCTTCTTTTTTCAAACTCCCCACAGCAGCGGCGGGGGCAAACGCCGTCAATGGATGCAGACATGGAAGTGGACTGGAGCACCTACGGGTGGCTGATCGGCGTGGTGGTGGTGGCGTCGGCCTGCCAGAACCTGACGGGCTTTGCCTTTGGGCTGATTTTTGTGGGCATGGCCGGTGCGCTGCACCTGATGCCGATTGCCGATGCCGCCAATGTGGCGGGCTTGCTGTCGCTGGTCAACGGCCTGGTCTATTTGCGCAGCCACCCGTTTGAGCCGCGCTGGGATTTGCTCAAACCCATTTTGGCCAGCAGCTTGCTGGGGGTGCTGGGCGGGCTGGCGCTGCTGCACTGGCTCAGCGGTGATTCGGTGCGCGTGCTGCGCATGGTGCTGGGCGTCACCATCATTGCCTGCGCCATCGTGCTGTTGCTGCAAAAAAAGCAGCGATCGACCCTCTCTGGCAAGCTGGCCAATTGGATGGCAGGGCTGCTCTCGGGCCTGCTGGGCGGGCTGTTCTCGACCTCGGGGCCGCCCATGGTCTACCACCTGTACCGCCAGCCGCTGTCGCCTGTGTTGGTGCGCCAGTGCCTGATGGTGATGTTTTTGGCTAATGTGGTGCTGCGTCTGGGCATTGTGATTCCGGCAGGCGAGCTGTCGCTGTCCTCGCTGGTGACTGCCGCGGTGGCCGTGCCTGTGGTGGCTGCTGTGACGTGGCTGCTGGTGAAATTTCCACCGCCGCTGTCCACCCGCATGCTGCAGTGGATGGTGTGCAGCCTGTTGCTGGTGGCCGGGGTGAGCATGCTGCTGGCCTGAAAATGCTGGCGCGGACGGTTGATTACCCTTGATCGGCATGCGCACGGAGCCCCTGTGCGCTGCAGTGCACTGCAGCGGCGCTACGATAGCTGCCATGACCTCTGTTTACGCACAACGCCGCGCCCGCCTGGCTGCCCAATTGGGCGATGGCGGCATCGCCATCATTCCCACGGCTGCAGAGCGTGGCCGTAACCGCGACAACAGCTACCTGTTCCGCCACGACAGCTACTTTTACTACCTGACAGGGTTTGCCGAACCGAATGCCTGCCTGGTCTTGAAGGCCGATGGCAGCAGCACCTTGTTTTGCCAGCCCAAAGACCTGGAGCGTGAAATCTGGGACGGCTACCGCCTGGGCCCGGATGCGGCCGTAGACACCTTGGGTGTGAGCGAAGCGCATTCGATCGCCGAAATCGATGCCCGTCTGCCCCGCCTGCTGGAAAACCAGGCCACGGTCTGGTGGCCCTTTGCCACGCACGAAGGCCTGGCTGCGCGCGTGGAAGGTTGGCTGGGCAGCGTGCGTGCCCGCACCCGTGCTGGGGCGCTGTGCCCCAGCCAGCAAGGTGACGTGTGCACGTTGCTGGACGAGATGCGCCTGGTCAAAGACGCACATGAGCTGGTGATCATGCGCCGCGCAGGCCAGATCAGCGCCCGCGCCCACATCCGCGCCATGCAGCGCAGCGCGCGCATGCTGCGTGCCGGTGAAGACTGCCGCGAATACCACTTGGATGCGGAACTGCTGCATGAATTCCGCCAAGGTGGCG
>JAFAGF010000023.1 GCA_023422975.1 Pseudomonadota bacterium | reverse complement strand
TCAGCGAAAGCGAGGGTCGCAAAGCCTCCGGTCTTCCTTCTGCAGCCAGCAGAAAAAGATAGCGGGGTTGCAAATTTGCAGGAATGCGCGCCACACAAGGGCGCATCATTTGGTGCAAGCACTGGATCGTCCGCAGTGATTCGGTGTATTCGCGGCCTTGATTTTTGCTGATAAATGCAAGCACATGGTTTTCCGCTTCCCAGTGCTTGCGCTTGAATAACAAAGCAAAAATCAATCTTTATGAAACAGCACGCAGGTGAATATCTGAGCTTTCAGCTCGGTGGTGAGCAGTATGGCATTGATATTCTGAAAGTTCAGGAAATTCGGGGTTATGAAACCCCCACCCGTATTGCAAATGCCCCCGCCTATATTTTGGGTGTTTTGAATTTACGCGGAACCATTGTGCCGATTGTGGATTTGCGGATTAAGCTGGGCATTTGTGCACCTGCGTACGACCATCAGACCGTCACGATTGTGCTGAACGTCGCAGGCAATGTGGTAGGCATGGTGGTAGATGCCGTGCAAGACGTGGTAGCCCTGAAAGCCGAAGAAATCAAAGCGGCCCCCGATTTTGGCGATGCAGTGGCCTCTCAGCATATTGTAGGTATTGCCACCATTGCCCAGGCAGACACCACACGCATGTTGATTTTGATGGATATTGAGCAATTTATGACCAGTGCTGAAATTGGTGTGATTGCGCAGTCTTCAAAATCCATCACTGCATAACCTGCAAGGCACAAAACGCTTTGCCAGCATAAAACACTGAAAAAATAAATACTGAGACAGCCATGAATAATCTCAAAATATCGCACAAATTAAATTTAGGCTTTGCCCTGGTGATTTTGATTTTCTTGATCACCGCCGCCACCGCTGCTTGGCGCGTAGAAAAAGTGGCCGATGCCACCGCCTTGATGGAACGCTCTTCGGCGCTGCTCAAAATTGCCAGCGCCTGGCAAGGGGATGTGCGCCAAAACTCCGCACGCTCGTTGGCCGTCGGTTTTTCGGATGGCAATGCCATGCTGGATTTCTTTAAAGAATCCATGGCATCCACGTCACGCTCGACCGATGAAAAGCAAAAAGCCTTTTTGAGCACCGCCCAAGACAGCCCTGCGTCGCTGCAGCGCGCCCAGAAAGTGGGTGATCTGCGCAAGGTCTGGCTGAGCACCCGTGATGAAGTCAACCAGATGCGCATGACTTCGGACAACCAGACCGTGCAGAACTTTGTGCAGGCCAAGTTCATCCCCGCCACGGACGCCTATATCCAGGCCACCCAAGAATTGGTGGATGGCGAAGCCAATGCCGTAGCCGCTGCCGAGCAAGCAGTCAAAACCATGTTCAGCCAGCTCTACCAACTGGCTGCCGTGCTGTGCTTGCTGGCCGTAGCGTTGGCCGCCCTCATCAGTTGGCGTTTGTCGCGCGGCATTGCCCAGGGCGTAGAAGGTGCCCGCGCGATTGCCCAGCGCATTGGTGCCGGTGATTTGAGCCAGGAAGTGGCCATCCACAGCAATGACGAAATCGGCCATCTGCGCAGCGCCCTGCGTGACATGCAAGACAACCTCTCGCAGGTGGTGCGCACCGTGCGCCAAGGCTCGGACAATGTGGCCACCGCCAGCTCGGAAATTGCGCAAGGCAACCAAGACCTGTCGGCCCGCACCGAAAGCCAGGCTTCTGCGCTGGAAGAGACTTCGGCCTCGATGGAACAACTGGGCTCCACCGTCAAGCAAAACGCCGACAACGCCAAACAGGCCAACCAGCTGGCACAAAACGCTTCCAACGTCGCGGTGCAAGGCGGCCAGGTGGTGGCCCAGGTGGTGGACACCATGAAGGGCATCAGCGAATCCAGCACCAAGATTGCCGACATCATTAGCGTGATTGATGGCATTGCCTTCCAGACCAACATTCTGGCGCTGAATGCCGCTGTGGAAGCTGCTCGCGCCGGTGAACAAGGCCGTGGCTTTGCCGTGGTGGCTGGTGAAGTGCGCAGCCTGGCGGGACGTTCTGCCGAAGCCGCCAAGGAAATCAAAAACCTCATCACCGCCAGCGTACAGCGTGTGGAACAAGGCACCGCCTTGGTAGACCAGGCCGGCGCCACCATGGATGAGGTGGTGGGCAGCATTCGCCGTGTGACCGACATCATGGGCGAGATCAGCGCCGCCAGCACCGAGCAAAGTGCTGGTGTGGCCCAAGTGGGCGAAGCCGTGACGCAGATGGACCATGCCACCCAGCAAAACGCGGCCTTGGTCGAAGAAATGTCGGCCGCTGCCACCAGCTTGCACGGCCAGGCCCAAGATCTGGTGCAGGCCGTGGCAGTTTTCAAGCTGTCCCACAGCAGCGGACTGAGCGCCCAGCCGCAGCCCCAGCGCAGCACCAGCACCGCAGCACGTCCTGGCATGGCACCTGTTGCCGCCAGCATTGCACGCCCTGCCCCCGCGTCTGCCGTGGCAGCCAGCAAGCCATCGGCCCTGGGTTTGCCCAAACCGACCGCCGCCAAAGCCCCGGCACCAGCCGCTGCCAGCCATGGCAACGATGAGTGGGAAAGCTTCTAAGGCCGTGGCGCAGCAGCTGTGGGCGCACCGGAGTGCCATACTGAAATAGCTATGGAATAGCACAGGGTTTTAACCTTCAAAACCCCTGCAATCGATGGCGCAGCAAGCACCAGCAGCTATTAATTTACATTCACTCCCATAAAAAAGCCAGTCGCAGGACTGGCTTTTTTTGTGGGCAGGCGCTGGTGCTGCACCCGCGCCGTGTACAGCCGGGTCAGGCCTGCTCGAGGGCGGCATCTAGACTGGGGTAGTCGTTGTAGCCCGTGGCATCGGGGCTGTAGATGGTTTCAGCCACCAAGGGATTGAGCGCTGCGCCTTGGGCCAAGCGCGTGGGCAAGTCGGGGTTGGCAATGAAGGCACGCCCAAAGGCCACTGCGTCGGCCGCGTCGCTGGCCAGCAGCTTTTCGGCGTCTTGCTGGCTCATGCTGTCATTGGCAATGTAGGCTCCGCTGTACAGGCGGCGCATGTACTGACCCACGGGCAGCACGCCATCCACCAAGCGCTCGCGCACAAAGATAAATCCCAGCTTGCGCGCCTCGATCTGCTGCGCCACATGGCTGAACAAGGCCACGGGGTCGCTGTCGTGCATGCTGTGGTCGCTGCCCATGGGGTTCAGGTGCACGCCAATGCGCTCGGCGGGCCACTCTTGCAACAGCGCATCCAGCGTTTCCATCAAAAAGCGCGCACGGTTTTCGATGCTGCCGCCGTACTGGTCGGTGCGCTGGTTGCTGCCGTCGTGCAAGAACTGGTCAAACAAATAGCCGTTGGCGGCGTGCACTTCAATAAAGTCAAAGCCTGCTGCCTTGGCATTGCGCGCGGCCTGCACAAAGTCTTGCACGATGCCGGCAATCTCTGCCGTCTCCAGCGCACGCGGCACCGTATAGGGGCGCTTGGGGCGCAGCACGCTGACATGGCCTTCCGGTGCAATCGCGCTGGGGGCGACGGGCAATTCGCCACCCAGCAGCTCGGGGTCAGAGATGCGGCCCACGTGCCACAGTTGCGCGGCAATGTGGCCGCCTTCGGCGTGCACGGCGGCGGTCACGCGCTTCCAGCCCGCCACTTGGGCATCCGTCCAGAGGCCGGGGGTGTTGGGGTAGCCCACGCCTTGGGGAGTGACCGAGGTGGCTTCCGTCAAAATCAGCCCCGCACCGGCGCGCTGGCGGTAGTGCTCTACCTGCAGATCTCCAGGGGTGCGCGCATCAAAAGCACGCATGCGGGTCAAAGGAGCCATCACCACGCGGTTGGGCAAAGTGACAGAGCCAATTTTGAGAGATCGTTGGAGTTGGGTCATGAGTAGAGTATTCCGACTGTAAAAAAGACAGGCTTGTTGCC
>JAFAGF010000015.1 GCA_023422975.1 Pseudomonadota bacterium | reverse complement strand
GGGCACATCAATCAAGTCGTTCTACAAGGTGACACTGGTAAATCACAGGCACTTTTGGCAGCCATGGCACAACCCATGCTGGAGCAAAAACCGCTGACCCGAGAAGTTTTTGAGCGTCAGACCATCTTGATGTCTCGCCTTGACAACCTGAAAGTCGGCGTTGCAGCAGCCATTCCCACCACGACAGATGGTGGCACCCCGTTGACGCTGACACTGGACCGCTCTCCCATCCTGTTCAATGTGGGTGCGGATTTGCGCCAAGGCGATCCCAAAGCCGTGGCCACCCTTACCCTCAATGACCCGCTCTGGGGTGGCTCACAGTGGCAGCTGACCTCACTGATCGATGACTGGAATGAAGAGCGCTTCATCTCTGCCACGATGAATGAGACGCTGAATGCGGACGGTACGCGTTTGAGCCTGAATGCATCCGACTTCAAAGGGCAAGACAACTACGCAGGCAACATGCTGCAAGACATTACCTCTCAGCGCAAAATCAGCCTAGGCATTACCCACCCGCTGCACCTCTCCAACACCAGAAGCACGATTGTGGGCGTCACCCTCTTTGGCTTGAACTATCAAAAGGAGTACAACTTCCCTGGACTCAACCTCAACTTGACAGATGAAGAGAAAGTCCGAGCCGTGCAAGCCCACTGGAACTGGCAAAAATTCACACCACAGTCCCACCATTCCGCCAGCGCCACGTTCACCCAGGGCATGAATGCGCTAGGCGCCAGCCTGAACCGCTCCAGCCTGCTGCTTGCCAACAAAGCCAAACTGGACTTTTCCAGACTTTCCTTTGACTACGCCTATCGCTGGAAAGCCAAAAACCGCTTTGGTGCCAGTTTTGGCATTGGTGGACAAGCCAGCCCCCACACCGTACCCACGTCGGAGCGGGTATCTTTCGGAGGCACCCGTTTTGGGCACGGCTACCGCAGTGGTGAAGCCGCAGGGGATCAAGGTTTGGGCGTGAGCCTGGAGGCCAGCCGCCAGTTCATTTTTCCGCATGGGAAATGGCTTAAAAGCCTGGAGCCCTATATCCTTTATGAGCATGCGCGCACCTGGTTCCATGAAGCAGGCTGGGCCAGCCAAAAGCTGGAATCCAGCAGCCTTGGCTTGCGCCTGAGCGACAACAAGTACTACGCCGTGGACGTCGCTGTTTCCAAGCCGCATGGCGATAAAAGCCCCTACAACCCGCAGCAAAAGCTGCGCTACAGCATGAGCCTGACTTACCAGTTCGGCCACTAAGCGCTTGCACTGCAGATGGATACCCAGGATGGTTCGTAGACAATACAACCATCCTTTTTTTATGCCCATGAAAAAATCTGCGATTGCACCCTTCTTCACCATCTTGCGTGAAGCCAACCCCAGCCCGCAAACCGAGCTGGAATACACCACAGTGTTTGAATTGCTGGCCGCCGTACTGCTATCGGCACAAGCCACCGATGTCGGCGTCAACAAAGCCACGCGCAAGCTCTTTCCGGTCGCCAACACCCCAAAGGCAATTTTGGATTTAGGCCTGGAAGGCTTAGAGAGCTACATCAAAACCATTGGCCTGTACCGTAGCAAAGCCAAACACCTGATGGAGACCTGCCGTATTTTGGTAGAACGCCATGACAGCCAAGTCCCAGACACCCGTGAAGCCCTGGAAGCACTGCCCGGGGTTGGCCGCAAAACAGCCAACGTGGTACTGAATGTAGCGTTCGGACAGCCGACGATGGCTGTAGATACCCATATTTTTAGGGTCAGCAACCGCACCGGCCTGGCTCCAGGAAAAACGCCGCTGGAAGTGGAAAAGCAGTTGCTCAAGCGCGTTCCTGCAGAGTTCGCGGTGGACTCCCACCACTGGCTGATCTTGTTAGGTCGCTATGTCTGCCAAGCCAGAAAACCCAAATGCTGGGAGTGTCTGGTAACGGCGCAATGCGATTTCAAACCCAAAAGCGAAGCACCAAAATCCAGCAAATGAGGCTGCAATTGTCACGAGACGTTACTCACTTTTGACTTCGGTTAAGGCTTGACTTAGAGCAATAAGCGTTAACCCCTATAGCCCTACATTGTCACTGTCACAAACACATTTCAATAAAGAGGAACTCAACATGACAAGCGCCTCTGCTGCTAGCCCACAGGCTGCATCGACCCCGCCCAAACTGATGCCCAGAATTGGTTTGGCTGCGGCCTTCATTATCTTGTTGGCCATCGTCTTCATGCCCCCCATCGCAGGCCTGCCACAAGCTGGACAGATGATGCTGGGCATCTTGGCATTCGCTGTGATCGTCTGGATGACAGAGGCACTGGACTATGCGGTTTCTGCCCTGGTCATCGGAGCCTTGATGGTGGGTTTGCTTGCCATGAGTCCTGTGCCCGGGAAAGAAGCGGCAGATGCCGTGGCCATGGGCACCAAGGCCGCGCTGCCTTATGCGCTGAGCGGCTTTAGCAACAGCGCTGCAGTACTCGTCGCTGCAGCCTGCTTTATTGCTGCAGCAATGACCGCCACCCGCCTGGACCAGCGCATTGCCTTGCAAGTGCTGTCCTTTGTACCTGCCCGCGCCAAGTACGTGGTGATGGGTGCCATCTTGGTGGGTTTTTTACTGTCCTTCATTGTGCCCAGCGCTACTGCCCGTGTGGCTTGCCTGATGCCCATCATGCTGGGCTTCTTGACAGCGTTTGGTGCGGACCGCCGCAGCAAATTTGCGGCTTTGGTGGTCATTACTGCGGCACAGACTGCCAGCGTCTGGAACGTCGGCATCAAAACAGCTGCCGCCCAGAACATGGTCGCCATCGGCTTTATCGAGCGCCAGTTTGGCCAGACCATCACCTGGGGCGAATGGTTCATCGCCGGTGCACCGTTCTCTGCGGCCATGACCGTGGCCTTGTACTTCATCATGACTTGGATGCTCAAGCCCGAGATGGATCACATCGCCGGTGGCCGTGATGCTGTACGCCAGCAATTGTTGGCCCTGGGACACATGACACTGAACCAGTGGAAGCTGTTGGCCATCACACTGATTTTGCTGGGCTTTTGGGCAACCGAAGGCGTGTTGCACAGCATCGACACCACCTCCTCGACCATCGTTGCTATCGCATTGATGCTCATGCCACGCATTGGCGTGATGAGCTGGAAAGAGTCGCAAAAAGGCTTCCCCTGGGGCACGGTGCTGCTGTTCGCTGTGGGGATCGCCATGGGCTCGGCCTTGCTCAAGACCGAAGCCGCACCGTGGCTGGCCCGTCTGATTGTGGAGCACTTGGGCCTGACCAATGCCACCGCCTTCGCCATCTTGATGCTGCTGTCGCTGTTCCTGATCGTGATTCATCTGGGCTTTGCCAGCGCGACAGGCTTGGCCTCGACCATGATCCCGATCATCATCAGCGTGCTGCAGACCGTGGAAACCCCGGGCATCAACCCCATTGGTATGACCATGCTGCTGCAGTTTGTGGTGAGCTTTGGCTTCATCCTGCCCGTGAACTCCCCCCAAGGCATGCTGGCCTATGGCACCGACACCTTTGACATCAAAGACTATGTGCGCACCGGCTTGGTCTTGACGCTTGCTGCTACCGTACTGCTGGTGATTTTTGCACTGACCTACTGGCCCATGATGGGTTATATGACGCTGCCCAGCGCCGGTTGATGGCCCTCGCCACACCATAAAAAAGCCCTGCCAGAACTGGCAGGGCTTTTTTATGCAGGGATAGATAAGGCAGCACCAGACCCGCTACGCGCTCAATGCCGCGTCTCGGTGCACTTCGCGCTTTTGCGCCCAGCGCTGCAGCACACGTGGCACCATCAGCACCAGCAGCACGATCACCACCAAGGTCAGCGACATGGGGCGCTGCAAGAAAATACCAAAGCTGCCTTCACCGATCGCCACAGCGTTGCGCATCTGTGCTTCCGCCAGCGGCCCCAAGATCATCCCAACCACCACGGGGGCCGTCGGGAAATCAAAGCGGCGCATCAGCACACCCAGCAAGCCTATGCCGTAGAGCAAGAACAGATCAAACGTGCTCTGGCGCATGCCGTACGCCCCCACGGTGGCAAAAATCAAAATACCGGCGTACAGCTGGGGGCGGGGAATCTTCAGCAGCTTCACCCACAGGCCCACCATGGGCAGGTTCAGCACCAGCAGCATTAGGTTGCCGATGTACAACGATGCAATCAGCGCCCACACCAAAGCCCCGGCACTGCTGAACAACTGTGGCCCCGGATTGATGCCGTAGTTCTGGAATGCCCCCAGCAGCACCGCCGTGGTGTTGCTGGTGGGAATGCCCAGCGTCAGCAGCGGAATCAGTGCAGCCGTCACCGTGGCATTGTTCGCGGCCTCGGGGCCTGCCACGCCTTCGATGGCACCTTTGCCACCGAACTCGGCCTTGTCTTCGCCCTTGGCCAGTTTCTTTTCAGTGGCATAACTCAGAAACGTGGGAATTTCCGTGCCGCCAGCCGGAATGCAGCCAAATGGCGTGCCGATCACGGTGCCGCGCAACCATGCAGGCACAGAGCGCTTCCAGTCCCGGCGCGTCATGTGTACGCGTGTCACCTTGTTTTGGGATTGGTCCACCTTGCCTTCGTACAGCGCCGCGTACAGCACCTCAGCCACCGCAAACAGCCCCACGGCCACCAGCACAATGTCCACGCCGTCCATCAACTCCATCTTGCCGCCCGTGTAACGGGCCGAACCGGTGATCTGGTCCATGCCGATGCAGCCCAGCGCCAAGCCCACAAACAAGGCCGTCATGCCGCGCAGGCTGCTCTGCCCCAGCACCGCGCTGACGGTGGTGAAGGCCAGCACCATCAGCATGAAGTACTCGGGCGGACCCAGCTTCACTGCAAAGTCCGCCACCGCGGGCGCGAACAGCGTCACGACCACCGTGGCCACCGTACCTGCCACGAAGGAGCCAATCGCTGCCGTCGCCAGCGCTGCGCCCGCGCGGCCATTCTTGGCCATCTTGTTGCCTTCCATGGCCGTGACCATGCTGGCGGTTTCCCCCGGCGTGTTCAGCAAAATGGAGGTGGTCGAGCCGCCATACATGGCACCGTAGTAGATGCCCGAGAAAAAGATCATGGAGGCGGTAATTTCCACCTTGGCCGTAATGGGCAGCAGCATGGCCACCGCCACCGCCGGGCCAATTCCGGGCAGCACCCCCACAGCGGTACCCAATGCACAGCCGAGCAAGGCCCACAGCAAATTGATGGGCGTAGCAGCCGTGGCAAAGCCTTGCAGCAAAGCATCCAACATTTCCATCACAGCCACCCCGTTTCTGTCAGGCCCGGCAAATTGATCGCCAAAAACTGTGTGAATGCCCAAAACACAGGTGCAGCAATCGCCGCACCCACCAGCACGTCCTTGAGCAGGCCCTTGCCGCTCAAGGTATTTAACTGGCCTTGGGCGCGCCGCAGCCCCTGCACGGCCAGGGCAAAGCACAAGGTGCAGCTGACAATAAAGCCCAGGTGTTCAATCAGCCCAGCATTGAGCAGCAAGCCTGCGGAGACCCAGACAAAAGGCCCCACATCGGCCTTGGCGCTGCCGCCAGGCTCACCCGCTTTGCGGTAGCCGCCCGTCAAGGCTTCCCACACCAACCAGACGCCGCACAGAGCCAGCACCGCGGCACACAACCAGGGAAGAAAACTAGGGCCAACGCCGCCATAGCCCGCATCACCGGCAATCTGGCTGGCCCCCCAAGCCATGCCTGCTGCCAGCAGCACCACGCCCGCACCGACCGCCGCTTGCCAGCGTGCAGAGGGAATGGCGCTGTGCCAGCTTGCATCGGCAGACA
>JAFAGF010000304.1 GCA_023422975.1 Pseudomonadota bacterium | reverse complement strand
GTCTGGCGGTTGGATGCGCCCGATGCCACGATCACGCGCTCAAACAGCGGCGACAGGTGTTCGGTATTGAAAACCTGAATATCTTGTGCCTTGACGTCTTCCAAGCCATCGACGATGGCACGCTGGAGTTTGGTCACGTCTTTCTTGGCTGCGGAATCCGATTTTGTGGAAGTGCTCATCAGGCGATGTTTGGTTGAGAAAGTTCCGGTCAATATAGCGCGGTGCTGGCCCTGGCTTCAATGCCCTCGGTATGCTGCCCCACGCTGACAGGGCTTTATTGTGTTTATAAAAAGTAATGCCGGCCACAGGCAATCTGAGACCGGCAGCTATGGAAATTATAGTTTTCCTGACCCGATAGTGCTTTACGTGGCTCAAAGCCAGTCGCGGCGTACCAAGTATTGGGTCAGCAACTCTGCTTCAGGGGTTCCCTGCGGGTCTTTGCGCTGGTAGCTCCAGTCTGCATGCAAAGGCATGGACAGCAAGATCGATTCCGTGCGTCCCCCCGACTGCAGACCAAAGTGCGTACCACGATCCCACACCAGGTTGAATTCCACATAGCGGCCACGGCGGTAGCGCTGGAAATCCACCTGGTCCGGGCCGTAATGCGTAGCTTTGCGCTTTTCTACGATAGGCAAATAGGCCTTCAGGAAAGCATCACCGACCGCGCGCATCATGGCAAAACCCTGGTCTTGCCCCAACTCGCTGAAGTCGTCATAAAAAACGCCGCCAATACCGCGCTGCTCATCCCGGTGCTTCAAATAAAAATATTCGTCGCACCACTTCTTGAAACGGGGATACAACTGCGCGCCAAAGGGCTGCAATGCGTCCTTGCACGTCTGGTGGAAATGCACGGCGTCTTCTTCAAAGCCGTACACCGGCGTCAAATCCATACCGCCACCAAACCAGCAGGTCTTGGTCTGGCCTTCATGGCCAGCCGCAATCATGCGCACATTCATGTGCACCGTCGGCACATAGGGGTTGCGCGGGTGAAAGACCAACGAGACCCCCATGGCCTCAAACGGCGCACCCGCCAGCTCAGGACGGTGCTGGGTGGCCGAAGGCGGCAACTGCTCGCCTTTCACGTGCGAAAAACCACAGCCTGCGCGCTCAAACACCAAGCCGTTTTCCATGATTTTGGTGATGCCGTCGCCTTGCAAGCGCTCATCCGCGCCCTTTTTCCAAGGGTCTGCCAAAAACTGCGCGGCCCCTGCGCCTGCCGTTTTTTCGATGGCTTCTAGCGCCTGCGTAATGCTGGCTTGCAAACCCAGCAAGTAGGCTCGAACGTTGTCCA
Organism: Pseudomonadota bacterium; assembly: GCA_023422975.1. Classification (GTDB taxonomy): domain Bacteria; phylum Pseudomonadota; class Gammaproteobacteria; order Burkholderiales; family Burkholderiaceae_C; genus Comamonas. The sequence continues at coordinate 5,216 of JAFAGF010000304.1, read as the reverse complement.
CCGAGGCTTTTTGTTCTTGCACGTGAAGCTCCTTAGCCTTTGATGGCCCTGAAACCGATGTCGCGGCGGAACTGCATGCCATCAAAGTGGATGCCACGCGTCACGTCATACACACGGGTTTGCGCTTGGCGCACACTGTCTGCCAGCACAGTTACGCACAGCACGCGGCCGCCGGTGGTCACAGGAACGCCAGCATCATTGAGCTGCGTGCCCGCATGGAACACCACCGCATCATCCGCTTCTGCAGGCAAGCCCGTGATGGCATCACCCTTGCGGGGTGCCTCGGGGTAACCCGCTGCAGCCATCACCACGCCCAGCGCGGTGCGGCGATCCCACTCCAGCTCTACGTTGTCGAGCTTGCCATCCACCGCTGCCAGCATCACATCCACCAGATCGCTCTTGAGGCGCATCATGATGGGCTGGGTTTCAGGATCACCCATGCGGGTGTTGAACTCCAGTGTTTTGGGGTGGCCGTTGCCATCGATCATCAGCCCCGCATACAAGAAGCCGGTGAACGGGATGCCGTCCTTTTCCATGCCACGGATGGTGGGCAGGATGATTTCGCGCATAGCACGGGCATGCACATCGGCCGTCACCACAGGCGCGGGCGAATACGCGCCCATGCCACCGGTATTAGGGCCTTCGTCGTTGTCTTTGAGGCGTTTGTGGTCTTGGCTAGTGGCCATGGCCACCACGTTCTTGCCATCGCACAGCACGATGAACGAGGCTTCTTCGCCCGACAAGAACGCTTCAATCACCACGCGCGCGCCGCCTTCGTTGTGCTGCACGCCGTACTTGTTGTCCACCAGCATAAAGTCCACGGCATCGTGAGCTTCTTGCAAGGTCATGGCAACGACCACGCCCTTGCCTGCGGCCAAGCCATCGGCCTTGATCACGATGGGGGCGCCCAAACGCTCCACAAAGGCATGCGCTGCTGCAGGGTCGGTAAATGTGTCGTAGTCGGCCGTCGGAATGCCGTGGCGGCGCATAAAGGCTTTGGAAAACGCCTTGGAAGACTCCAGCTGTGCCGCAGCCTTGGTGGGACCAAACACTTTCAAGCCGTGTGCGCGGAACTCATCAACCACACCAGCAGCCAAAGGTGCTTCCGGGCCAACCACTGCCAGCGCCACACCTTCTGCCTGCGCCCATTCACGCAGCTTCACCACATCGGTAATCGGCAGGTTTTGCAACTTGCCACCGGCCAAAGCTGTGCCACCGTTGCCGGGGGCCACAAATACCTTGGTCGCCTTGGGCGACTGGGCCAACTTCCACGCCAAAGCGTGCTCACGGCCACCGCCGCCAATCACAAGAATTTTCATAAGTCCGCGTTGTGGTAAACGTCTTGAACGTCGTCCAGATCTTCCAGAACGTCCAACAGCTTTTGCATGCGCTCGGCGTCATCGCCTTGCAGCTCAATCGTGTTTTCAGCACGCATGGTCACTTCTGCCACTTCGGGCGTCAGACCTGCGGCTTGCAGCGCATTCTTGACCGCCTCAAAGTCAGCAGGTGCCGTCAACACCTCGATAGCGCCTTCTTCGTCAGTGATCACATCTTCAGCGCCTGCTTCCAAAGCGATTTCCATCACTTGGTCTTCAGAAGCGCCGGGCGCAAAAATAATTTGGCCGCAGTGCTTGAATTGGAACGCCACCGAACCCTCGGTGCCCATGTTGCCACCGTGCTTGCTGAACGCATGGCGAACTTCCGCCACCGTGCGCACCTTGTTGTCGGTCATGGTGTCCACAATGATGGCGGCACCACCAATGCCGTAGCCTTCGTAGCGAATTTCCTCGTAAGTCACGCCTTCGAGGTTGCCCGTGGCTTTGTCGATATTGCGTTTGATATTGTCGGCAGGCATATTGGCAGCCTTGGCCTTATCTACCGCCAGACGCAAACGGGGATTGGCGTTCAGATCACCACCACCTTGGCGGGCTGCCACCATGATTTCACGAATGATTCGGGTCCAGATACGGCCGCGCTTTTCATCCTGGCGACCTTTACGGTGCTGGATGTTGGCCCACTTGCTATGTCCTGCCACAGGAAATCCTTTGGTCTTGATTTAATCTACTAGGCACGGATTCTACGTTTGACAGCGCACCTTGACAGAGGAAACCCGAACATGGCCCCAGCATTACCCATCGCCCAGCGCGGCGACACCGTGTGTTCCATCTTGCCCGGCATGGCCAACCGCCATGGTTTGATCACCGGCGCCACCGGCACAGGCAAGACCGTCACACTGCAGAAAATTGCAGAAAGCTTCTCTGTGGCGGGTGTGCCCGTCTTCCTGGCCGACATCAAGGGAGACCTTACGGGCATTAGCCAAACCGGTGCTATCGGCGGCAAATTGGCGGCATCCCTGCAAGAGCGCGGAATTGCCTTGCCAGAGCCACTCCAGTGTCCCAGCACCCTGTGGGATGTGTTTGGCGCCCAAGGCCACCCGGTGCGCGCTACCGTCTCTGACATGGGGCCGCTGCTGATTGGCCGCATGTTGGGTTTGAACGACACGCAAATGGGCGTGCTCAACATCGTTTTCAAAATTGCCGACGACAACGGCATGTTGCTGCTGGACCTCAAAGACCTGCGCGCCATGCTGCAGCACGTGGGGGACAATGCCAAACAGTTCACTACCGAGTACGGCAACATCTCGGCCGCCAGCGTGGGCGCCATCCAACGCGGGCTGTTGCAAATTGAGTCGCAAGGCGGTGAGTCCTTTTTTGGTGAGCCCATGCTCAACATTGAAGACCTGATGCAAACCGACGCACAAGGCCACGGCATCGTCAACATTCTGGCGGCTGACAAGCTCATGCAGTCGCCGCGTCTGTACTCCACCTTCTTGCTATGGATGCTCTCCGAGTTGTTTGAGCAGTTGCCCGAAATTGGCGACCCCGAAAAGCCCAAGCTGGCGTTCTTTTTTGATGAAGCCCACCTGTTGTTCAACGATGCGCCCAAAGTTTTGATTGAACGCATCGAGCTAGTGGTGCGTCTGGTGCGCTCCAAAGGCGTGGGTGTGTACTTCGTCACACAAAACCCCATGGACATTCCAGACAGCGTGCTGGCGCAACTGGGCAACCGCGTGCAGCATGCGCTGCGCGCTTTCACGCCCAAAGACCAAAAAGCCGTCAAAGCCACCGCGCAAACCATGCGCCCCAACCCGGAAGTCGATATTGAAGCGGCGATCACCGAACTGGCCGTGGGCGAAGCCCTGGTCAGCCTGTTGGATGAAAAAGGCCGCCCCGGCATTACCCAGCGCGTATATGTGGTGCCGCCAGGTAGCCAGATTGGCCCCATCACCGATGCCCAGCGCCAAGCGCTGATTGCCAACTCGGTGGTGGCTGGCGTCTATGAAAAAGCGGAAGACCGCGAATCCGCCTATGAAGTGCTGCAAGCCCGTGCCGCCACCGCACCTGCAGCCACAGGGGGCGTGGCCGGTGCCCCTGCGGCAACCCAGGCCGAAGCCAGTGGATTGATGGGTGGCCTTAACGACTTTTTGTTTGGCAGCACCGGCCCACGTGGGGGCAAGAAAGATGGCCTGGTGCAAAGCCTTGTCAAATCCACCGCCCGCAATATGAGCAACCAGCTGGGGCGCGAGCTGTTGCGCGGCGTGCTGGGCAGTTTGACCGGCAGCAAAAAACGGTAAATCCGCATGCTTTTCGCCCGTTCCTCAGGGAATGCGCGACTTTTATTTGGCCTGTGCGCTCTTTAGAGTGCCAGGCCATATGCCTAACTCTACCGCCTCCCCCCATCCCACACTGTCGGTCATGCAGTTGCAAGTGCAAGACCACATCGCCCACCTCCAACTGAGCCAGCCTCAAAGCCTGAACACCATGCACCCGGGCTTTTGGCGCGATCTGGATGCCGCGCTCACGCACATTCAGGCCCACGGTGATGTGCGGGTACTGGTCATCAGCAGTACCGGCAAACATTTCAGCGCTGGCATGGCGCTAGACACCTTTGCCAACCCAGCATTCGCCCCCCAAGACAAGTCCCCCGAAGGGCGCGCTGCGCTGTCTGAATTTTTGTGGGATATGCAACAGGTCTTCACCCGCATTGAACAACTGCGCATTCCGGTGATTGCCGCCATCCAGGGCGGCTGCATTGGCGGAGCATTGGACATGGTGTGCTGCGCCTGCATTCGCTACGCCACCCATGAAGCATTTTTCTGCATTCAAGAAATCAATATCGGCATGGTGGCCGACCTGGGCAGCTTGCAGCGCCTGCCCAAGCTCCTCCCTATGGCCCTGGTCAAAGAGCTGGCTTACACCGGGCGCCGCTGGCCTGCCCACGCAGCGCTGCAGCACGGTTTTGTCAACGAAGTGTTTGACGCGCAAGACGCCATGCTGGCCGCTGCCATGCAGTGCGCCCAAGAAATTGCCGCCAAACCGCCGATTGCCATCTGGGGCAGCAAGCAAGCGCTGGACTTTGCGCGCGACCACAGCGTGCAAGACAGTCTGCGCCAAATGGGCTGGCTGCAAGCAGGCATCTGGAGCAATCGCCACGTGATGGAATCCGTGCAGGCGACGCAGCAAAAGCGCACGGGTGACTTCCCTGCACTGATGCCTCAGCGGGCGTTTGGGCAAATGTAATTTTTCTAGCGCCAAATACCGGGGTGGTGTGCGCAAGGTCAAAGAAAACACCCTTGCGCGCACAGACAAGATAAGGACTTTCCACATAGGTAATGAGAAATAAGCACAATGCAGGTCATCGCAATGTGTAGTGGCACACCACGTGCTTGAGACAGAAAATACAGCAACACCCTCAAGCGCTGCGTGCTAGCCACCCCTCTCCTAATTACCGACACTGACCATGAGTACTGTCCACCTCATCGACCACCCCCTGATTCAGCACAAACTGACTTTGATGCGCCGCAAGGAAGCCAGCACCAACAGCTTCCGCCGCATGCTCGGCGAGTTGTCGACGTTGATGGCCTATGAAATCACGCGCGACTTCCCCCTGCAAGATTTGGAAATCGAAACCCCCATGGAAAAAATGGTGGGCAAGGTGATTGACGGCAAGAAGCTGGCGCTGGTATCCATTTTGCGTGCTGGCAATGGCTTTTTGGACGGCATGCTCAACGTGGTGCCCGGCGCCCGCATCGGCCACATTGGCTTGTACCGCGACCCTGAAACACTGCAACCCGTCGAGTACTACTACAAGATGCCCGAAAACATGGGCGAGCGCGATGTGATCGTGGTCGACCCTATGCTGGCCACCGGCAACTC
>JAFAGF010000189.1 GCA_023422975.1 Pseudomonadota bacterium | reverse complement strand
CTGAAGATCAGGGGCATGAACCACATCATCTTGGCTTGCATGGGGTCTGGTGGCACGGGGTTCAGCGCCGTTTGCAGCAGCGAAGACAGTGTCATCAGCAAAGGCAGGATGAAGAAGGGGTCCTTGGCCGACAGGTCGGTGATCCACAAGATCCAGGGCGCGTGGCGGATTTCCACCGACGACAGCAGCACCCAGTACAGCGCAATGAACACGGGGATCTGGATCATGATCGGGAAGCAGCCACCCATGGGGTTGACCTTCTCTTCACGATAGATGCGCATCATCTCTTGCTGCATTTGCTGAGGGCTGTCCTTCAGGCGTGCGCGCATTTCCATGATGCGGGGGTTGATGGCCTTCATCTTGGCCATCGAGGCATAGGCCTTGGCGTTCAACCAGTAGAACAAGATCTTCAGGAACAGCACCAGACCCACGATGGACCAGCCCCAGTTACCCAAGATGCCGTGGATTTTGTCCAGCAGCCAATACAGCGGCTTGGCCAAAATGGTCAGCCAGCCGTAGTCCTTGACCAGTTCCAGACCGGGGGCCAGCGTCTCGAGCGTCTTTTCCAGCTGAGGGCCGGCAAACAGGCGTGCTTCCAGCGCCTTGGTTTCGCCGGGCTGCAGCGTGCCCACAGGGGTGATCATGCCGGCGGCGTACAGGTTATCGCCCACCTTGCGGGCAAAGTTGTCGCGCTGAATGCCGTCACCCAGCAGCCAGGCCGACGCAAAGTAGTGCTGCACCATGGCGACATAGCCAGCGGTGGCGGACTTTTCAAACTCTGCCTTGTCCTTGTCGATGTTCTTGAACTCCACCTTCTGGTACTTGGCAGTGTCGGTGTAGATCGCAGGGCCAGTGAACGTGGAGTAGAAAGCATTGCCGCCATCAACAGCATTGCCGTCACGCAGCAACTGCAGGTACAGCTGAGGTGCCACCGCTGCGGCACCGGTGTTCACCACTTCGTGCTTGACAGCGATGTCGTAAGCGCCGCGCTTGAGGGTGAAGGTCTTGACCAGCTTCACACCGTCTTGTACGGGCGATTCAAAACGCACTTGCAGCTCGTTGTCACCATCCTTGAGCGCACGCTCACCGGGCAACACGGTCATCACGGTCTTGTGGTTGGGGTAGTTGCCGCCAATCAGGCCGGTCTGGGCCATGTACACGCGCTCGGCGCTTTCGTCGAACAGCACAAAGGGCTTGGACTTGTCGGCGTCGCTGCCGTACTTGAGCAGTTCGGCGTGCACCAGCGCACCGCCTTGGCCGTCGAAGGTCAGGCGCATCACATCGGTGGTGACGGTGATTTTTTCGCGGGCCACAGGGGCGGCCTCGGCCGCGCCGGGCACATCGCTGGCCGACGCAGCAGGCGTTGCCGCCGTCAGGGCGTCCGGCACATCGGCAGGCTTTTCAGCAGCAGCGGTAGCTACCGTCTTGGGCGCCGACGGGAAGAACGTGGCTTGTTTGCCATTGTGGATTTGCCATTGGTCCCACAGCAAAACCATGGAAAAGCCAAATATCACCCACAGGATGGTGCGGCGAATGTCGTTCATGAAGACTTCTTTGGTGAGGAAGAGGAGGTCAAACCGGTAAACAGCTTGGGCGCTTGGTCAGGCACTGGATCATGCCCGCCATCACACCACGGATGACAGCGTACCAGTCGCCGCAGTGTCAAATACGTGCCAGCCGCTGCGCCGTGCTGCTCTAAGGCCTTCAAGGAGTAGGCCGAACAGGTCGGTTCAAAACGGCAAGCCGAGCCCAGCCACGGACTCAGGAAAAAGCGATAGCCACGCACCAAGGCCATGAGCAAGGCTTTCACCATGGGCTTATCCCGCACCTTCGACAGCCGCCACAGGGGGCTGTCCAACCTCGGCAGACGCCGCAGGTTTGGGACTCTTGCGCCGCGTGGCATGTGCCAAGAGCTGCAACAGTTCGGCACGTACAGCACGCTTGAGCGGCTCCGACGTGGCGCTGATGAACTGCTTGCGGTCAAACCCAGCGCGCAGCCGCACCACATAGGCAGCGGGCGGCAGGGCCTGCAGTTGTGCATCAAATTCGCTGGCAACGGCATAAATTTGCCGTTTGATGGTGTGGCGCGTCACCGAACGCTTGGCCCAGCGCTTGGGCACCAATGGGCCCAACCACACTTGAGGGGCCTGACAGCCGGGCACGACGAACAGGGCCTGCGGTGCTGGCTCTGAGAGCGTTGCACCGGGCCCTGTTGGCTCAGCGTCCTTGGCAACGTTCGCATTGCGCAGCACCAAACGGTGCAGCGCAAAGTGCGGCGTCCGGGAAATGGTTCCCCCGGACATGGTTGCCTGAAATTGGGGGCGCGTTTGTAGCCGTTGCATCACAGCACACCCTGCCTTGCTGCAGGAGATGGTGTCAGGCAGTCGGCCAAGCGATGCCTGCCTTAGACGGCCAGACGCTTGCGACCCTTGGCGCGACGTGCGTTGATCACGGCACGGCCGCCCTTGGTCTTCATGCGCACCAGGAAACCGTGGGTGCGAGCGCGCTTGGTCTTGGAGGGTTGGTATGTACGCTTCATGTTCGTTCCTTGAGAAGGTTCAGTTTTTACTGGCCCATGCACTCCGCATGAGTGCACACTGCCCAAATTTCCCCCGCCAAGCATGCCTGCAAATCCAGTCAGTCACTGACCAACTGCCGCAGATAAAAGCTTCGCGCGGGGCTTATCACCCTGAACACATTCAGGGAAACCCGAAATTATCTCAGTGTTATGCCCCTCTTGCAATGACCCTCTAAACATGGGCCAAAATACACACCCTGTGCAACTGTGATGGAAAAGCGCCACAAATTTGTGGATAACTTTTTGAAAAGCTACAATCACAGCCCCGAAACCGTTCCTCCTATCCACAAAAAGCGCTCCCATTGAAATGACAGAGGAACCCTCCAACGACGCAGGTCTGGGCCTATGGCTTGCCTGCGTTGAGCAGCTCAGCCAAGACCTGCCAGAACAACAGTTCAACACCTGGATCAAGCCTTTGACCGCCGTCGTGGCCGAAGACTTCACCAAGGTGACGGTGTATGTGGCCAACCGCTTCAAGCTCGATTGGATCCGCGCCCAGTACGCTGCCCGCATTTCGGGATTGCTAGAAGATTTGTACGGCCAGCCCGTCACCCTTGAGTTAGCACTTGCTCAGCGCGAAAGCGTTGTTAGAACGTATGTTCGCCCTATGCAGTCTGAGCGCAGCAGCCCCGCAGAAGCCCCCACATTGCTGCCCGTGAGCGCCAGTTCGGAAGAGGCTTCGGCCCCTGCTTTTCGCAACCGCCTGAATTCCGCACTGACGTTTGAAACGCTGGTGGAAGGTACGGCCAACCGCATGGCACGCTCTGCAGCCATGCACGTGGCAGGCTCTCCTGGTCACCTCTACAACCCCCTGTTTATCTACGGCGGCGTCGGTCTGGGTAAGACCCACCTGGTGCACGCAGTCGGCAACCAACTGCTCAAAGACAAGCCAGACGCCAAGGTTCTCTACATCCACGCCGAACAATTTGTTTCCGATGTGGTTAAGGCCTACCAGCGCCGCACTTTTGATGAATTCAAAGAACGCTACCACTCGCTCGACCTTTTGTTGATCGATGACGTCCAGTTCTTTGCCAACAAAGACCGCACGCAAGAAGAGTTCTTCAACGCGTTTGAAGCGCTGCTGGCCAAAAAGAGCCACATCGTGATGACGTCCGACACCTATCCCAAGGGTCTGACCAACATCCACGAACGCCTGGTCTCGCGCTTTGACTCTGGCTTGACCGTGGCGATTGAGCCGCCCGAGCTGGAAATGCGCGTAGCCATTCTGATCAACAAGGCCCGCGCCGAAAACGCCGAGATGCCTGAGGAGGTCGCCTTCTTCGTCGCCAAGAACGTGCGCTCCAACGTGCGTGAGCTGGAAGGCGCACTACGCAAGATTCTGGCTTACTCGCGCTTCAACCAAAAAGAAGTGTCGATCCAGCTGGCGCGCGAAGCGCTGCGCGATCTGCTGAGCATTCAAAATCGCCAGATCAGCGTGGAGAACATCCAGAAAACCGTGGCCGACTACTACAAGATCAAGGTCGCAGACATGTACAGCAAGAAGCGTCCCGCGTCGATTGCCCGTCCGCGCCAGATTGCCATGTATTTGGCCAAGGAGCTGACCCAAAAAAGCCTGCCAGAAATTGGCGAGCTGTTTGGGGGCCGCGACCACACCACGGTGCTGCATGCCGTGCGCAAGATTGCCGCCGAGCGCCAGCAGCTCACCGAGTTGAACCAGCAATTGCATGTGCTGGAACAAACACTCAAGGGTTGAGCCAGATGCCGTGGGAATTTCCCCTCGCCCAGCCCGGCGTGACCGGGCAAAATGAGGTAGTTTGCGTAGCACGAGGGGGCGCGAGCGTTGCGCCGCTGCTCAAACTACAAGAGACCCGAATCCTGAAACTCAGAGGTTGACATGATCGTCCTGAAAGCCACACAAGACAAAGTTCTCGCGGTCCTGCAATCGGTGTCCGGCATTGTTGAACGCCGCCACACCCTGCCTATTTTGGCGAATGTGCTGATCAAAAAGACCGGCAACGCCATCCAGCTCACCACCAGTGACTTGGAAATCCAGATCCGCACCACGGCCGAACTGGGCGGTGACACGGGGGACTTTTCCACCACCATCGGTGCGCGCAAGCTGATCGACATTTTGAAGACCATGCCCGGCGACCAGACTGTGGCGTTGGAGTCGCAGCAAAGCAAGATGATTTTGAAGGGTGGCAAGAGCCGCTTTACGCTGCAAACCCTGCCCGCAGAAGACTTCCCCCTCGTGCAAGAGGCCGCCAACTTTGGCCCCGCCTTCAGCGTGCCGCAAAAGGTGTTGAAAGACTTGATGGGCCAGGTGTCGTTTGCCATGGCGGTACAAGATATTCGCTACTACCTGAACGGCATTTTGTTCGTCGCCGAAGGCAACACACTGAGCCTGGTAGCCACTGACGGCCACCGCCTGGCCTTTGCCAGCGCCGAGCTGGATGTGGACGTGGGCGAGAAACAAGAAGTGATTCTGCCGCGCAAGACCGTGCTGGAGCTGCAGCGCTTGCTGTCCGACGTGGGCGGCGAGAACTCGCCCCGCATCGAGATGCAGTTTGCCAACAACCAGGCCAAGTTCACCTTTGGCGGCATGGAATTTGTGACCAAGCTGGTGGAGGGCAAGTTCCCCGACTACAACCGCGTCATCCCGCGCAACCACGGCAACAGCATCACCTTGGGCCGCGCACCACTGCTGGCTTCGCTGCAACGCACGGCCATCATGACCAGCGACAAGTTCAAAGGCGTGCGCCTGACGATCGAGCCCGGCACCTTGCGTGTGGCGTCCAACAACGCCGACCAGGAAGAGGCCGTGGACGAGCTGGACATCGACTACGGCGGCGACCTGATCGACATCGGCTTCAACGTGACCTATTTGCTGGACGTGCTGTCCAACATGTCGCAAGACATGGTCAAGATCGACTTGGCCGACAGCAACAGCTCCGCCCTGGTCACCATTCCCGGCAACGACAACTTCAAGTACGTCGTCATGCCCATGCGCATTTAATGCGCCCCGTGGGCAGGCGTGTTAGCCTGCTCATTCCTAAAAAAGTAGCTGCTGGCGTATGCCAGCACTGCTTTTTAAAACGATTTATTGGTATTTCCTAGGCAATACAAGCGCGAAAAGCTCCTGTTATTGCAGCAGTAAGGCAACTTCATGACCGACGAGAACAAGCCAGAGAACCAAACCGCAGCGCCTGTCGATACAGGCTACGGCGAAGGCGCCATCCAAATCTTGGAAGGCCTGGAGGCCGTGCGCAAGCGCCCCGGCATGTACATCGGCGACACCTCCGACGGCACCGGTTTGCACCACCTGGTGTTTGAGGTGGTGGACAACTCCATCGACGAAGCACTGGCTGGCCACTGCGATGACATTCTGGTCACTATCCATGCCGATGGATCGCTGTCTGTCATCGACAACGGCCGCGGCATTCCCACCGGCGTGAAGATGGACGACAAGCACGAGCCCAAGCGCTCGGCCGCTGAAATCGCCCTGACCGAGCTGCACGCAGGCGGCAAGTTCAACCAAAACAGCTACAAGGTCTCCGGTGGCTTGCACGGTGTGGGCGTGTCGTGCGTGAACGCGCTGTCCATCTGGCTGAAACTCACCGTGCGCCGCGACGGCAAGGTGCATGAAATTGATTTCTCGCGCGGCTTTGTGCAAAACCGCCTGATCGAAGTGGTGGAGGGCGACGAAACCTCGCCCATGCGCATCATCGGCGAGACGGACAAGCGCGGCACCAAGGTACACTTTCTGCCCGACCAGGAAATCTTCAAGGAAAACTTCGAGTTCCGTTACGAAATTTTGGCCAAGCGCCTGCGTGAGTTGTCCTTCCTGAACAACGGCGTGCGCATTCGCCTCAAGGACGAGCGCGACGGCAAGGAAGACGACTTCTCCGGCGCTGGCGGCGTCAAGGGTTTTGTGGAGTTCATCAACGGGGCCAAAAAGGTGCTGCACCCCACCACCTTCTACGCCACCGGCACACGCCCAGCCGACAGCTATGGCGGCATTCCCGGCACCGAAATCGGTGTGGAAGTGGCCATGCAGTGGAACGACAGCTATGCCGAGCAAGTGCTGTGTTTCACCAACAACATTCCCCAGCGGGACGGCGGCACCCACCTAACCGGTCTGCGCGCGGCCATGACCCGCGTGATCGGCAAATACATTGCCGACAACGAACTGGCGAAGAAGGCCAAGGTGGAAGTCTCGGGCGACGACATGCGTGAAGGCCTGTGCGCCGTGCTGTCGGTGAAGGTGCCTGAGCCCAAGTTCTCCAGCCAGACCAAGGACAAGCTGGTCAGCTCCGAAGT
>JAFAGF010000159.1 GCA_023422975.1 Pseudomonadota bacterium | reverse complement strand
AACGCCATGTACTACGACCCGGAAAGCGAAGTCGTGGTCGATTTCCACAAGGGCATTCAAGATGCGCAAAAGCGTGTGCTGCGCATGATTGGTGATGCGGCCACGCGTTACCGCGAAGACCCCGTGCGCATCATTCGCGCCGTGCGTTTTGCCGCCAAGCTCAGCCCACTGGGCTTCAAGCTGGAGTCCAAAACGGCCAAGCCTTTGGTGGAGTCGGAGCATTTGCTCAAGGAAGTGCCGCAAAGTCGCTTGTTTGACGAAATGCTCAAGCTGCTGCAAACCGGCCATGCGCTGGCATCGATTGAGCAGCTCAAGAAACTGGGGCTGGCCAAGGGCATTTACCCCTTGCTGGATGTGGTGGTCGAGCGCGCAGAACACCCCTTTGTGCAAGCCGTGCTGGCTGATACCGACCGCCGTGTGGGCGAAGGCAAGCCTGTGGCCCCCAGCTTTATGCTGGCCTGCGTGCTGTGGCAAGACGTGAAAACGGGCTGGGAGCGCCGCCTCAAGAAGGGCTACCACGCTTTCCCTGCGTTGAGTGAAGCAATTGACGAAGTGTTTGACCAGCGCATTGGTGATGTGTCGGGCCGCGGCAAGCTGGCCGCCGATATGCGCGAGATCTGGGTGATGCAGCCACGCTTTGACAAGCGCACGGGCTCGTCCCCATTTGGCATGGTGCTGCAGGCGCGCTTTCGCGCAGGCTTTGACTTTTTGCGCCTGCGTGCCGACGTGGGTGAGGTGGACGAAGCCTTGGCACAGTGGTGGCAAGACTTCCAGGCATCCGATGACGCGCACCGTGAAGATCTGGTGGCACAAGCCCGCGAAGAGCAACGCCAAAAGCAAAAGGCGGCCCAGCCGCGCAAGGTGGTGCGCAAGGCAGAGTCGGAAGATTCACCGCTGGATGCCATTGCCCATGAAGGCGCTCAGGCACTGGAGGATGCGCCTGCCAAGAAAAAACGCCGCCGTCGCCGCAAGCCTGCGGGTAGCGGTGCCGCCGCAGAAGTGGGTACGACAGAGTGATGCCTGAGGTGCCCGCTGTGCGCGTGTATGTGGGCCTGGGAGCCAATTTGGGGGACAGAGGCGAGGCTTTGCTGCAAGCGTTGCACGCCATAGCGGTGTTGCCGCAGACCCAACTGCTGGCAGTGTCATCGCTCTACAGCAGTGCCCCTGTGGATGCCACGGGGCCCGACTACTTGAACGCGGTGGCAGCGGTGCAGACGCAGCAAAGCCCGCAAGATTTTCTGCAGGCGCTGCAGGCCATTGAGCTGGCAGCAGGCCGTGAGCGCCCTTACCGCAATGCGCCGCGCACGCTGGATTTGGATATTTTGTTGTGGGGTGATGCGCAACTGGACACGCCGGCGCTGACCGTGCCGCACCCGCGCATGCATGAGCGGGCTTTTGTGCTGCTGCCTTTGGTGCAACTGGATGCTAGCTTGGTGACGGCAGAACAGTTGGCGGCAGTGGCAGACCAGCGGATTGCCGTGGCGCAAGCGCCCGATTGGGCAAAGCCCGTGCTGTCGGCGTAGTAGGCGGCCTTTGGGCACACGGTGGCCCCATCAAAAAAGCGCACATCCAAACTGGAGTGCGCTTTTTTAGTGTCGAAATCTTAAAAAAAAGAGCTTGTTGCCTTGATGAAATCTAAGTTTCACTATGTTTTGATAGTGAAACTGAGTATTTGTCTGCGCCAGTAGCTCTTGTTTTTTATCAGGCGATTTCCGCAATCAACTCAATTTCCACGCAAGCCCCCATGGGGATTTGTGCCACGCCAAATGCGCTGCGTGCATGGGTGCCTTTGTCGCCAAAGACTTCGGCGATCAGCTCCGAGCAGCCATTGGTCACCAGGTGCTGCTCGGTAAAGCTGGGGGTGGAGTTGACCAGGCTCATCACCTTGACGATGCGTTGCACGCGGTTCAAATCACCACCGCAGGCTACTTGCAGCGTGCCCAGCAAATCAATAGCCACGGCGCGGGCGGCTTGCTTGCCCTCTTCGGTCGCGATGTTGGCACCCAACTGGCCAGCCCAGACTTGCCCGTCTTTTTTGGCAATGTGGCCGCTCAAGAACACCAGATTACCGGTTTGCACAAACGGCACGTAGGCAGCCGCAGGCACTGCGACGGGGGGCAGCTTGATATTCAGGGCTTGCAATTGGTCATAAACGCTCATGGTGTTTTCCTTTCGTCTTGTCTGAGTGGTCGGTGTAACTGGGTAACTGGCTTTGCATGCCCAGCGTTCACACCGCATGCTCGCCAGTATGCCAATACATTGCAGCGCTTTGCCCCGGCGCCCCGCCACTGGGGTGTATGCCATGCTGGGCGTGGTGGCAGGCAGCGCCTTGCAATTGCAGCAAAGTGCGCTGTTTTCGTTAGGGGTGTATGTCGCGATGGCGAGTGCTGCGGCAGTGCTGGCGCTGGTGCTCTGGCATCAACCTGCGTGGCGCCGCCCGTGGTGTGTGCTGGCATTGTCCATGCTGCTGGCGTGGGCCTGCACAGGCTGGCGGGCGGCCGCTTTTCAGCAAACAGCCATGCCTGCGGTGTGGGAGGGGCGTGATGTTCGTGTGCAAGGGGTGATTGCCGACATGCCGCAGACCAGTGCACGCGGCATACGCATGCGTTTTGAGATTGAAAAATCCTGGGCTGAAGGTGCGCAGATTCGTTTGCCCGAAGCCGTCATGCTGAGCTGGTATGGCGAGCCACCCGCCGAAGGCTTGCAAGCAGGCCAGCGTTGGTCATGGACGGTGCGTCTCAAGGCACCGCATGGAGAGCGCAATCCGCACAGCATGGATTGGGAACTGTGGATGTGGAGCCAAGGTGTACATGCAACAGGCTATGTACGCCAGCATAGCAAAGGGGAAGGCGCGGCTCCGCAGTGGCTGGGGCAGACGATGCATGCACCGGTGGCTCAACTGCGTGGTCGTTTGCTGCAAGCGATGCAGCCGCCTGCGCACGCATCGCCGCGGGAGCAGGCATCGTGGGGCGTGGTGCAAGCGCTGGTGACGGGCGCGCAGTCCCGCATTACGCGTGCAGACTGGCAATTGTTCAGAGATACGGGTGTGGCTCACCTGGTCAGCATTAGTGGCTTGCATATCACCATGTTTGCATGGCTGGCAGTGGCGTTGGTGAACGCGGTGTGGCGGCGCAGTGTGCGCTGTTGTTTGTGGCTGCCGGCGCCATTAGCGGCCGCCTGGGCAGGCTGGTGCTTGGCAACGCTGTACGCCGTATTCAGCGGTTGGGGCATTCCGGCACAACGCACGATTGGCATGCTGCTGGTGGTCGTGATTTTGCGCACCCAAGGGCGGGCATGGCCTTGGCCGATGGTGTGGTTGACGGTGCTGACCGTGGTGGTGGCGCTGGATCCATGGAGCTTGTTGCAAGCAGGTTTCTGGTTGAGTTTTGTGGCCGTGGGCGTGCTGTTTGCTACGCAACCCGTAGACCGGAATACGCGCCAGCGCAAGTACCGCCATGCCGGACTGCGGCTGCTGAGAGAGCAATGGGTGCTAGGACTGGCGCTGGCACCGCTGACACTGCTGCTGTTTGGGCAGATTTCAGTGGTGGGCATGCTTGCCAATTTGTGGGCTATTCCGTGGGTGACGTTGGTGATTACTCCGCTGTCCATGCTGGGGGCGATATGGACCCCTTTATGGCCGCTGGCAGTGCATGGCGTGACGGCCATGGTCTGGGTGCTGGAAGCCATGGCTGCGTGGCCTGTGGCGGTGCTGTATTTTGCACAGCCTGCATGGTGGGCAGCGGTGGCTGGCGTGCTCGGGTGCTTGTGGCTGGCAATGCCTTGGGGGTGGCGCTGGCGCCTGCTGGGACTGCCGCTGATCGTTCCCATGCTGTGGTGGCAGCCTGCAACGCCAGCCTGGGGGCAGTTTGATTTGCTGGCGCTGGATGTCGGGCAAGGCAGTGCTGTGCTCTTGCGTACGCAGGGCCATAGCTTGTTGTTTGATGCAGGGCCGCGTTGGTCGGAGCATGTGGATGCGGGAGAGCGCACCGTGGTGCCAGTGCTGCGGGCACTGGGCGTGGATCTTTCGGTGCTCATGATCAGCCATGCCGACAGTGACCATGCGGGCGGAGCGCAGTCGGTGCAGCAGGCTTTTCCGCAATCCCGATGGCTGGGTGCCGGTGGTGTGCCTTGTCAGGCGGGGCAAGCGTGGCACTGGGATGGCGTGTACTTTCAGGTGCTTCACCCGCTGCCCGCTGCATTAGAGGTACGCGCAACCAAGTCGGCCAGCAATGCCAGCAGTTGTGTGCTGCGGGTGCAAAGCCACGGTGGGCAGCGCGCGTTGTTGACTGGAGATATTGAAGTGCCGCAGGAGCGGGCGCTGATTCGTTCGGCGGCTGATGTCCGGGCCGATGTACTGCTGGTGCCGCACCACGGCAGCACAACATCTTCGAGCACAGCATGGATTGAGACTGTGCAGCCTTCGCTGGCGATTGCGCAGGCAGGTTATCGCAACCGGTTTGGCCATCCGGCTGCTGCTGTCGTGCAGCGCTATCAACGTGCAGGTGTCAGGTGGGTGGAGACGCCTGCATGCGGGGCTGCATGGTGGCGTTCTGCGCAGCCGGAACAGGTGGAATGCGAACGCGTGAATTGGCGTAGGTATTGGGCGCCTGTACCGAGGTGATCCTCGACCCCATTGCTACACTCCATCCAACATTCAATGCCTGCCATCGCTTGCCTTTGGACATGCCGACGATGGCAGGCCTGATTCTTGCTGGAGAAGCAGCAATCCATTTACGGGAGGCGTGCGAGTATGCAGAAGTTTGATGAAATGTACGCCATGCTGCCGTTCGATGGCAGCGATGTGCGGTCCCATTACAAGTCCTATGCCCAGTGGCTGGCGCGGCAATCACAAGCCACGATGCAGGCTAGGCAGGCTGAGGCGGAAATGATTTTTCGCCGTGTGGGCATTACCTTTGCCGTCTACGGTGACAAAGATGAAAGTGGCGCGGGTACAGAGCGTTTGATTCCGTTTGACTTGATTCCGCGCATCATTCCCGCAGGTGAGTGGCAGCGCATGCAGCAAGGCTTGGTGCAGCGCGTGACGGCGCTCAATCGCTTTATTGCCGATGTCTACAACGGGCAAGAGATTCTCCAGGCGGGCATTGTCCCGCGTGACCTGATTGATGGCAACAGCCAGTTCCGCCCGGAAATGCGAGGTCTGCAGGTTCCCGGCGGCATTTACGCGCACATCGCAGGCATTGATATCGTGCGTGCCCCGAACGCCCAAGGGGAGGGCGAGTATTTCGTACTGGAAGACAATTTGCGTGTGCCTTCCGGTGTGTCTTACATGCTGGAAAACCGCAAGATGATGATGCGCTTGTTTCCAGATTTGTTCACTTCGCATGCAGTGGAGCCTGTGGCGCATTACCCGGATATGTTGCTGGACACTTTGCGCGCCAGCGCGCCACCCAGTGCCGCTGCGGCCACAGCCACTGTGGTGGTGCTGACCCCCGGCATGTACAACAGCGCGTATTTTGAGCATGCCTTCCTGGCCCAGCAAATGGGAGTGGAGTTGGTGGAAGGGCAAGATTTGGTGGTGCGCGATCAGGTGGTTTACATGCGTACGACCCGTGGCTTGCAGCGGGTCGATGTGATTTACCGGCGGGTGGATGATGACTTTTTAGACCCCGATGTTTTTCGCTCGACCTCGACGCTGGGGTGTGCAGGCTTGATGGATGCTTACCGTGCAGGCAATGTGACGATTTGCAATGCCGTAGGAACGGGGATTGCGGACGATAAGTCGGTCTA
>JAFAGF010000152.1 GCA_023422975.1 Pseudomonadota bacterium | reverse complement strand
CTGAAAAATACCGCGGCATGGACCGCTTTGTGGCCCGCAAGGCCATCGTGGCCGACCTGACCGAGCTGGGCCTGATGGGCGAGATCAAAAAGCACAAGCTGATGGTGCCGATCTGCGACCGTACCGGCCAGGTGATCGAGCCCATGCTGACGGACCAGTGGTTCATCGCCATGAGCAAGGTCAGCGACCAGGACCCCACGGGCAAGTCCATCGCCCAGAAGGCGATTGATGCTGTGGCCAACGGCGACGTGACCTTTGTGCCCGAGAACTGGGTCAACACCTACAACCAGTGGATGAACAACATCCAGGACTGGTGCATCTCGCGCCAGCTGTGGTGGGGTCACCAGATTCCTGCCTGGTACGACGAAGAAGGCAATATCTACGTTGCCAAGAACGAAGCCGAAGCCCAGGCGCAAGCCCCCGGCAAGAAGCTGCGCCGCGACGAAGACGTGCTGGACACCTGGTATTCGTCTGCCATGGTGCCCTTCTCCACCATGGGCTGGCCCAACCAGACCGATGCGGCTGATGACGACTTCAATCTGTACCTGCCCTCCTCGGTGCTGGTGACCGGTTACGACATCATCTTCTTCTGGGTGGCGCGCATGATCATGATGACCACGCACTTCACAGGTCGCGTGCCATTCAAGCATGTGTACATCCACGGCTTGGTGCGCGATGCACAGGGCAAGAAGATGTCCAAGTCCGAAGGCAATGTGCTGGACCCGGTCGACCTGATCGACGGCATCTCGCTGGAGCCGCTGCTCGAAAAACGCACCACCGGCCTGCGCAAGCCCGAAACAGCGCCCACCGTGCGCAAGAACACGCAAAAAGAGTTCCCCGAAGGCATTCCCGCCTACGGTGCAGATGCACTGCGCTTTACCTTTGCTGCGCTGGCATCGCTGGGCCGCTCCATCAACTTTGACAGCAAGCGCTGCGAGGGCTACCGCAACTTCTGCAACAAGCTGTGGAACGCCTCGCGCTTTGTGCTGATGAACTGCGAGGGCTTTGACTGCGGTCTGCTGGAGCACAGCAAAGAGCAATGCGCGGCAGGCAACTACCTGCAGTTCAGCCAGCCTGACCGTTGGATCGTCTCCCAACTGCAAAAGGTCGAAGCCGAGGTGGCCAAGGGCTTTGCCGAGTTCCGCCTCGACAACGTCGCCAACACGCTGTACGACTTTGTCTGGAACGAGTTCTGCGACTGGTACTTGGAAATTGCCAAGGTGCAAATCCAGACCGGCAATGAAGCCCAGCAACGCGCCACCCGCCGCACGCTGATTCGCACGCTGGAAGTCATTCTGCGCATGGCTCACCCGGTCATTCCTTTCGTCACCGAAGAGCTGTGGCAAAAGGTGGCGCCTGTGGCCGGCCGCGAAGGTGCCTCGATTGCCATCGCCGCTTACCCCGAAGCCCAGCCCGAAAAGATCGACGAAGCCGCGATCGCCTACGTGGGCCGCATCAAGGCCATGGTGGACAGCTGCCGCACACTGCGCGGCGAAATGGGTGTCTCGCCCGCCCAGCGCCTACCCCTGCTGGCCGTGGGTGACAACGCCGAGGCTGCCGAGTTCCTGCGTGCCAATGCTGACGTGCTGAAGAATCTGGCCAAACTCAGCGAAGTCAAGGTGTTTGACAACGAGGCCGCATGGCAAGCCGAAGCGCAGTCCGCCCCCGTATCGGTGGTGGGCAACGCCCGCTTGGCACTGTTCGTGGAAGTGGACGTGGAAGCCGAAAAGGCACGTTTGGGCAAAGAAGCCAAGCGCTTGGAAGGCGAAATCGCCAAGGCCAACGGTAAGCTGAGCAACGAAGCTTTCTGCGCCAAAGCACCCGCCGCTGTGCTGGAACAAGAGAAAAAGCGTGTTGCCGAGTTTGGCGCCACGCTGACACGCATCCAGGAACAACTGGCGCGCCTGGGCTGATAAGCTCTTGCACTGAGCAATGAAAGGCGCAGGCAACTGCGCCTTTTCTTCATATGCAACACAAAGGATTTTGGATGTCCAACCCCACCAGCATTCGCAAAGCCGTTTTCCCTGTCGCAGGTCTGGGCACCCGCTTTCTTCCTGCCACCAAAGCATCTCCCAAGGAAATGCTGCCTGTGGTGGACAAACCGCTGATTCAATACGCGGTCGAAGAAGCCTATGAAGCCGGCATCCGCGACATGATTTTTGTGACCGGCCGCAGCAAGCGTGCCATCGAAGACCATTTCGACACCTCGTATGAACTGGAAAACGAGCTGGAAAACGCCGGCAAGCACGCCATGCTGGAGCTGGTGCGCAGCGTCAGCCCTGCCGACATGAACTGCCTGTTTGTGCGCCAACCCCGCTCGCTGGGCCTGGGCCACGCCGTGCTGTGCGCCCAGCCGCTGGTGGGCAACGAACCGTTTGCCGTGATCTTGGCGGACGATCTGATGCGTGGTGAGGCGGGTGGCCCCGGCATCATGAAACAGATGACCGAAGCCTTTGCCAAGCAAGGCCGCTCGCTGCTGGCCGTGCAAGAGGTGCCGCAGGAACACACCAAGCGCTACGGCATTGTGAAGGGTGAAGCCGCCGGCGGCCCCTTGATGCGCGTCGACCAAATTGTGGAGAAACCCGCGCCAGAGAAGGCCCCTTCCCGCATGGGTGTGGCAGGCCGCTACGTGCTGACACCGCGCATTTTTGATGAAATTCGCAACCAGCCCAAAGGGGTGGGTGGCGAGATTCAACTGACCGATGCCATCGAACGCCTGATGCAGCATGAAGCCGTCTACGCCTTCCAGTACCAAGGCAAACGCTATGACTGCGGCAGCAAGGAGGGCTTTCTGGAAGCGACGGTGGAGCTGGCGCTGCAGCACGCAGAGGTAGGCCCCTACTTCCGTGAATACCTCAAAAATCTGAGCATTTAACGCACGTATTTACTGCATTTTCAATACAAAAGGCCTGCAAATGCAGGCCTTTCTTGCGAAAACAGCCATCAAAAAAGTTTCAAACCTTAGCGACGACGCAAGATGTAGATGTACTCACTGCCCACCGTATCTTGCTGCACCAGCTCGTTGCCGGTTTGCTTGGCAAACGCTTGAAAGTCTTTGAGCGACCCTGTATCCGTTGCAACCACCTTGAGCAACTGGCCGCTGACCATTTCTGCCAGCGCCTTTTTCGCCTTCAAGATAGGCAGTGGGCAATTGAGCCCACGCGTGTCGATTTCCTTATGGATGTCCATGGCACTTGTTTCCTTATTCCGCCCGCATTGTAGGCATTTGTCAAAGCACATCACCACCACGCCGGCTTGTCACCCGCCAGTCTATCCAACCCTGCTTACCAGTTCGGCGGCAGCACGAAGCGCTCATCGTCTGCCCACCGCTGCAACGGCCATTTCGCAGGATCCGGCTCGGGAGGCTGACCCGGCCTGAAAGCCCCAAACTGCGGCTCCAAGCCTTTGCTTTGCACCCAATGCGCCAATGCATAGCCCGTGCCAGACGGCCAGCAGCGCACTTCCTGCGCCGACTTCCACTGGTACTCCACCAACTCCGGCGAAAGCTGGACCGAACCGTCCACTCGCACGTGGTAGGCAATCAAGACTTGGTTCATGCGCAAAAACTCCCAGGCACCCAGTATGCGCAGGGCTTTGACCCGCAATCCAGTCTCCTCCATCACCTCACGGCAAATGCCAGCCTCCGGTGACTCCCCGGCTTCCATAAAGCCCGTAATCAGGCCAAACATACCCTCTTGCCACAGCGCATTGCGCGCCAGCAGCACTTCACCCATGTCGTTTTCCACCACTGCAGCCAGCACGGGCGTCGGGTTGCCCCAATGCGTCCAGTCACAAGACGGGCAGCGCAAACGCTCTTTCAGGCCACCATCTTCTTGCTGCGCCACCCACTGCAAAGGCGTGGCACAACATGGGCAAAACCGCATCTCTTGGCTCATAGCACAAGCTCTCTCACAACAAATTGGGCAAAAAAAAGGCCGCACCGGGTGCGACCTTGCTGGTATCCAGCGCCTGCTTAGGCAGGAAACACACCGGTGGACAAATAACGATCACCGCGATCGCACACGATAAAGACAATCGTGGCGTTTTGCTCGCGCTTGGCAATCTCTTGTGCGACCCACAACGCTCCGGCTGCAGAGATCCCCGCGAAAATCCCCTCTTCGCGTGCCATGCGGCGTGCCATGTCTTCTGCGTCGTCTTGTGACACATAGACCAGCTCATTCACCAAAGACGCATCGTAAATCTTGGGCAAATACTCTTCAGGCCACTTGCGAATGCCCGGAATGCGCGAGCCCTCCGAAGGCTGGGCGCCGATGATCTTAACGTTGGGGTTCTTTTCTTTCAGGTACTTGGCCACACCGGTGATCGTGCCTGTCGTACCCATGGCGCTGACAAAGTGCGTCACCTCACCGCCGGTCTGCTCCCAGATCTCGGGGCCCGTGGTTTCATAGTGGGCACGCGGATTGTCTTCATTGCCAAATTGATCCAGCACCACGCCCTTGCCCTGCGCCACCATCTGATCGGCCAGGTCACGGGCGTATTCCATGCCGCCGCTCTTGGGCGTCAGGATCAACTCTGCGCCATAGGCCTTCATGGTCTGGGCACGCTCAATCGACAAGTCCTCCGGCATGATCAGCACCATGCGGTAACCCTTGATGGCCGCAGCCATGGCCAAGGCGATCCCTGTATTGCCCGACGTCGCTTCAATCAAGGTATCACCAGGCTTGATCTCACCGCGCTCCTGTGCGCGCTGAATCATCGATAAGGCGGGGCGATCCTTCACCGAACCAGCGGGGTTATTGCCTTCCAGCTTCCCCAAAATGACATTGCCGCGCTCCGCATTGCTTAGCGCACCAATGCGCTGCAAAGCAACCAGCGGGGTTGCACCAATGGCAGATTCAATCGAAGAATATTTTTTTTGCATAGACATAACTGTGCCATAATTCCGGTCATGCACTGATGATGCCCGGGTGGTGGAATTGGTAGACGCAGCGGACTCAAAATCCGCCGCCGCAAGGCGTGCCGGTTCGATTCCGGCCTCGGGCACCACAAATATTGATTTGTGAACACGTCAATCAGCGCATAAGAATT
>JAFAGF010000128.1 GCA_023422975.1 Pseudomonadota bacterium | reverse complement strand
GTCCAGCGGTGTAGAGGGCACACGATGTTGCCGCCCGCATGGCCCGGGCCTTGGGCGTGGAGGTTGCCGCGGCCTTTGAGCATGATGGCCTGGCGATGGCGGCAGACATTGGAGATCAGCTCGACCTGCCCCTGGCTGTTGCGAACCAAGGCGCGGCCTTCGTTTTCGTGGGGCAGGGCGTAGTAGTCGCCGATTTCGGGCACCGACACGCTGGAGCCCACGTAGCGTGGGCTGTTTTGGAAGATGATTTCCATCTCGCGCTGGAACAGCGCTTCGTCGAAATAGCTTGAAACTGGTAGTTGGCTTGCGGCCTGCTGCAGTTGAAGACTTAAATCAGACATGGCGGACCTGACCTAAAGACTCCCCACAGGGAGGTGCGGTTTGCACGGGTAAAAAAGACAAACCGGCCATGCCAAAGCACGACGGACAGCAGCAGAGCAAGCCTATGTCCGTCTAATCCTTGGCGTGAGCCGGTTCGACGGGAATGGGATTGTAAGCGGTGGGGTTATTTTTGCCAGCCACTTATGTGTATTTAATCAAATGCTTGGCTGCGGATGGCGGTAAATCTTTAGCCATCTGGTCACACGATGACTGTGTATATCAAGCGCTGCCCAGCACGGCCTAAAATCATTGGTTCCCCCACCCCCACGAGCTCCTCCATGCCCAAGGCAAAAACCAAAGCTGTTTCAGACATTTCTACCCCTCCCGCAAGCTACGAGTTGGCCTTGGCTGAGTTGGAAGAACTGGCTGTGGCCATGGAGTCCGGTCAACTGCCTTTGGGCGAGATGATGAATGGCTACCGCCGTGCTTCTTTCCTTTTGGAATTCTGTCGTCAGCAGTTAGATACTGTGGAAGCGCAAATTCGTGCGCTGGATGAAGGGCAGATCAAGCAGTGGTCGCAGGACTGAGTGGGCCGACATGGAATCTCCGATTTTGACTACGCCACATATTTCCGCGCCTTCCACCTCCGAGTTTGATGCCAATGCCTGGGTGCACGAGCAGTTGCAACGTACAGAGCAAGCGTTGTCTGCATGGGTGGGTGTGAATGCACCAGCCAACCTGGGTGAATCCATGCGCTATGCCGTGCTTGACGGTGGCAAGCGCTTGCGTCCCCTGCTGGTGTTGGCTGCAGCCCAGTCTGTACAGGGGCTGCCCGAAGCCGCCATCCGGGCTGCATGTGCGGTAGAGCTGATTCATGCTTACTCCTTGGTACACGACGACATGCCGTGTATGGACAACGATGTACTGCGCCGTGGCAAGCCCACGGTGCACGTGCAGTTTGGTGAGTCACAGGCGTTGCTGGGTGGTGACGCTTTGCAGGCGCTGGCTTTTGAGTTGCTGACGCCTTCGGAACTGGAGGTGCCCGCACCAGTGCAAGCCAAGCTGTGCCGTATCCTGGCGCAGGCCGCCGGTGCGCAGGGCATGGCGGGTGGGCAAGCGATTGACTTGGCCAGTGTGGGCAAGACGTTGACAGAGCAAGAGTTGCGTCACATGCACAGCTTGAAAACGGGTGCGTTGCTGGAAGCCAGTGTGGCCATGGGCGTGGCTTGTGCCACGGTGCCTGCGCAGGTGCAGCAGGCGCTTGCACGCTACGCCACGGCGCTGGGTATTGCATTCCAGGTGGTGGATGATGTGCTGGATGTGGTCGCAGATGCTGCTACGTTGGGCAAAACACCGGGCAAGGATGCCGCCAACGAAAAGCCCACCTTTGTGTCTTTGATGGGCTTGGACGGGGCGCGCAGCTATGCCAGCAATCTGCTGGAGCAAGCGCTGGCTGCGCTGCATGACAGTGGCCTGCAGGATGTGCGGGCGCTGTCTGCCTTGGCCCATATGGTGGTGTCACGCTCGCATTGAGCGTGCTTACACCCAATAGTCGAATTTTTCCTATTGTCTGGTTGCGTGTTGTGCACGCACACTCGTCGCTTCGTGCAACCAGCTACCCCCTAATTTGCGAATGACCACGAACGCCTACCCTTTGCTGCAGAAAGTGAATACACCTTCTGACCTGCGCACCATGTCGCGCAGTGACCTCAAAGCGCTGTCTGATGAGTTGCGTGCCTATGTCTTGGACAGTGTGTCCAAAACAGGTGGTCACTTAAGTTCCAATTTGGGCACGGTGGAGCTCACCATTGCCCTGCACCATGTGTTCAATACGCCCTACGACCGGGTGGTTTGGGATGTGGGCCACCAAACCTACCCCCACAAAATTCTGACGGGTCGCCGTGACCGCATGCATACGCTGCGCCAGCTCGATGGTATTTCGGGCTTTCCGCTGCGTAGCGAAAGTGAGTACGACACCTTTGGTGTGGGGCACTCTTCGACCAGTATTTCAGCGGCATTGGGCATGGCGATGGCTGCCAAACGCAAAGGGGAAGAGCGCCGCGCAATTGCGGTGATTGGCGATGGCGCCATGACGGCAGGCATGGCGTTTGAAGCCATGAACAATGCTGGCGTGCTGGATGGCAACTTGCTGGTCATTCTCAATGACAACGACATGAGCATCAGTCCGCCAGTCGGTGCCTTGAACCGCTATCTGGCGCAGCTCATGAGCGGTCAGTTTTACGCAGCGGCACGCAATGTTGGCAAAAATGTGCTCAAGCAGGTGCCTCCGTTGCTGGAGCTGGCCAAACGCCTGGAGCAACATGCCAAAGGTATGGTGGTGCCTGCCACCATGTTTGAAAATTTTGGCTTCAACTACATCGGCCCGATCGATGGGCATGACCTGGACTCTCTGATTCCTACCCTGGAGAACATTCGCAGCCTAGAAGGCCCCCAGTTCTTGCATGTGGTCACGAAGAAGGGACATGGTTACAAGTTGGCGGAAGCCGACCCGGTGACTTACCACGGCCCTGGTAAATTTGATCCAGCCGTTGGCATCGTGAAGTCCTCCGCCCCTTCCAAGCCGACATTCACCCAGGTTTTTGGCAATTGGCTGTGCGATATGGCGGCACAAGACAAGCGCCTGGTGGGTATTACGCCTGCGATGCGTGAGGGCTCGGGCTTGGTGGAGTTTGAAAAACTCTTTCCAGAGCGTTATTACGACGTAGGCATTGCCGAGCAGCACGCCATCACATTTGCGGCAGGCATGGCATGTGAAGGCGTCAAGCCCGTGGTGGCTATTTACTCCACCTTCTTGCAGCGTGCGTATGACCAGCTGATTCACGATGTGGCCCTACAAAAGCTGCCTATGGTGTTTGCCCTGGATCGTGCGGGTTTGGTGGGTGCCGATGGTGCTACACACGCAGGGGCTTATGACATCGCCTTTGTGCGCTGCATTCCCAATATGAGCATGGCCACGCCTGCTGATGAGCGTGAATGCCGCCAGTTGTTGACAACGGCTTATGAGCAAGATCACCCTGTGTGCGTGCGCTATCCGCGTGGCGCTGGTGTGGGGGTGGAGCCGTTGAAGAACTTGTCCGCCCTGCCGTTTGGCAAAGGTGAGGTGCGTCGTCAAAGCACGGCACTGCGTGCTGGCGAGAATGGCAACACCAAGCCACGTATTGCAATCTTGGCGTTTGGTACGTTGCTGTACCCGGCGCTGCAAGTGGCTGAAGCAGTGAATGCAACGGTGGCCAATATGCGCTGGGCCAAACCTTTGGATGAGGCGTTGGTGCGTGAGCTGGCGGCCAGCCATGATGCCCTCGTGACCGTGGAGGACGGCTGTGTGGCCGGAGGTGCCGGTGCTGCGGTGTCAGAGGCCCTGGCGGCTGCAGGCATCACTGTGCCGATGCTGCACCTGGGCTTGCCAGATCAATTCATTGAGCATGGTGACCCGGTCAAGCTGATGGCCATTCAGGGGCTGGATGCGACAGGGATTGAGCGCTCCATTCGACAGCGCTTTTTGAACCAGTAATCTGGATGGAGCCATGGGTCAGGTGGCTCAAGCCTGACTGACAAATGGCTGAAGACGGTGAGTTTTCGGGGGTTTACCCCCAACGTTTTTTACATTTTTCATTCCTAGAATTTTGCACACCTCACGCGGTGGCGCGGCCAATCTCTGCATTGGCTGCGCGTGCAAATTCAAGGAGAAAAAATGGACCGTCGTTCCCTCATCAAAAATGCCGGCATTGCAGGCGTATTGGCTGCTGCAGCAGCACCAGCCGTGCATGCGCAGCCGACATTGCGCTGGCGCATGGCTGCAAGCTTTCCCAAGTCCCTGGACACCATTTTTGGTAGTGGTGAGAAGTTTGCCCAAGTCGTCAAGGCGCTGTCGGGCGGCAAGTTTGAAGTCTCGGTGCATGCCGCAGGTGAGTTGATGCCCGCGTTTGGCGTGGTGGATGCCCTGGAGAACAGCACGATTGAAATGGCGTTGACTGCGCCTTATTACTTCACTGGCAAAAGCTCTATTTTTGCTTTTGGCTGCGCTGTGCCTTTTGGCCTGACCGCACGCCAGATGGACGCGTGGATGGAGCATGGCAACGGTCGCAAGCTGTTTGACGCGTTCTGCGCCAACTACAACATCAAGAGTTACAGCGCAGGTAACACCGGCACCCAGATGGGTGGCTGGTACCGTAAGGAAATCAAGTCGGCAGCTGACCTCAAGGGTTTGAAGATGCGTCTGGGCGGTGGTTTGTTTGGTGAAGCCATGGCCAAGCTGGGCGTGGTGTCGCAAAACATGCCTGCCGGTGACGTGTACCAGGCGCTGGAAAAAGGCACGCTGGACTCCGTTGAGTTTGTGGGCCCGTACGATGATCAGAAGCTGGGCTTTAACAAGGTTGCGCCGTACTACTACTACCCCGGCTGGTGGGAAGGTGGCGCAGAGTTGGGCTTCTTTGTGAATCTGAAGGCGCTCAATGCACTGCCCACGGAGTACAAGGAAATCGTGAAGGTGGCCTCGAACGTGGCTGCGCGTGACATGACTTCCAAGTATGACGCGCTGAACCCCATTGCCTTGAAGAAGCTGGTGGGTGACAAGACCCAGTTGAAGGCATTCCCCAAGGATGTGATGGACGCGGGCTTCAAAGCTTCGATGGAAGTTTTTGCAGAGCATGAGGCCAAGTCGCCCGAGTTCAAGAAGATCCACGAAGACATGCGCGCTTTCCAGCGTGACCAGCTGTTGTGGGAGCGCTTCTCGGAGCTGCGCTACAACCAGTACATGACTTCGGTCAAACTGTAATTTGAAGATCGCGCTTGCAGCTTTTCTTATGCCAGCGCAGCAATCCATAAAAACCGGTGCATTGAGGCTCAGCGCACCGGTTTTTTTGTGCCTGCAATTCGCCGCAGAAGCGAGGCAGGAAGGCGAGGTTTATTTTTGATAACCACTAAGGAGACCCTCATGGATCGTCGTTCGATGCTCAAAAACGCCGGTATCGCCGGTGTTCTGGCTGCGGCAGCAGCCCCAGCGGTGCATGCACAACCTGCGCTGCGCTGGCGCATTGCTTCAAGTTTTCCCAAATCACTGGACACCATTTATGGTGCTGCCGACGTGTTTGCACACGCCGTCAAATCCATGACCGGTGGCAAGTTTGAAGTCTCGGTACACCAGGCTGGCGAGTTGATGCCTGCATTCAACGTGGTGGACGGCGTGCAAAACGGCAGTGTGGAAATGGCCCACACCGCGCCTTACTACTTCTTTGGCAAGAATGAGGTGTTTGCCATTGGTGGTGCGATTCCTTTCGGTATGAATTCACGCCAGCTGACGGCCTGGATGGTGGAAGGCAACGGCAACAAGCTGATGACCGAGTTCTACGCCAAGTACAACATCGTGCCGATGCTGGGTGGCAATACCGGTGCGCAGATGGGCGGTTGGTTCCGCAAGGAAATCAAGAGCACCGAAGATATCAAGGGCTTGAAGTTCCGCGTGGGTGGCTTTGCCGGCAAGGTGCTGGAAAAATTGGGTGCGGTGCCCCAGAACATTCCTGCGGGCGAAATCTACCAATCGCTGGAAAAAGGCACGATCGATGCAGCCGAGTGGATTGGCCCTTACGACGATCTGAAGCTGGGCCTGAACAAGGTTGCACCTTTCTATTACTACCCCGGTTGGTGGGAAGGCTCGCTGAACCTGTCCTTCTACATCAACGACAAGGCCTTCAACGGCCTGAGCAATGAGTACAAGGCCATCGTAAAGGCTGCGGCCCACGAAGCGCACGTGACTTGCCAGGGCCGCTATGACGCGCGCAACCCCGGTGCGTTGAAGCAGTTGGTGGCCGCCAAAGCCAAGGTGCTGCCATTCCCGCAGCAGGTCATGGATGCCTCGTTCAAAGCCACGATGGAGCTGTACCAGAGCCTGGATGCCAGCAACCCCGACTGGAAGAAGGTCTACGCCGACTACCGCAATTTCCAGCGCGACCAAGTGCTGTGGTTCCGTTTCTCGGAAGGTCGCTTCGACAATTTCATGTCCAGCCAGAAGCTGTGATGTGTGATCTCATGGTCCTCAAAAAAGGCAGCTTAAGGGCTGCCTTTTTTTGTACCATCTTTGAAAAAATAGGAGCTGTTAGCGCTTGTATTTCATTGTTTTCAAACTGAAAAATATCTGAAAACTAGGTGTATAAAGCGCTGAAAGCTATGGTTTTGTATGGTTTGGTTGAGGGGTGGGATCGCGCATGCGGGTGGAGCACCACCACACCAGCATGCCAATCACCACGGACACAAACTGCCCTGCAGCCAGCCCCAAGCCGCTGTGAAACAGCTGTGGCACCACCACCCCGGCCATGATGGCAAATACGCTCATTTGGGTGAAGCCTTGCAGCGAGGATGCCAAACCCCGCATCTGCGGGAACACGCCCATGACTTGCAGCGACAAGATGGGCATCAGCAGAGCAATGCCCAGCGTGTAGCAGGTGATGGGCAACACGGCCCATGGCACCACGGGCGTGCTGGTGAAGGTGTGATAGAGCACATTGCTGCCGCTGCCCAGCAGCAAGCAGCTGTAGCCAATCCATTTTTGGATGTGCGGTGGAATGCGTTTGGCCAGCACGCCCGAGATGGCCGAGCCCAGCATGGAACCACCAATGAGTGGAATGAACAGCCAGCCGAACGAGGTTTCATCCAGCTTCAAAATGCCCATCACAAACTCTGCCGCCGCGCTGATGTAGATGGCGTTGGCACCCGCCATCAAGGCCAGCCCCAGCACCATGAGGCGAAATTTGGGATTGCGCAGCGCGGTCAGGTAGTTGTGGGTGATGACGCCCAACTTGAGCGGCATGCGCTTTTCTGCGGGCAGGGTTTCGGGCAGCACACGCCAGCACAGCAGCGCCAGCAGCACGCCAAAGACCGCCAAGAAAAAGAAGGCCGCGCGCCAGCCGCCATGGGCTTGCAGCCAGCCACCGAAGATGGGCGCAATCGCGGGGGCCAGGCCAAAGCAGAACATGACCATGCTCATCATGCGCTGTGCATCAGCACCTTGAAAGCGGTCTTGCACTACGGCGCGGGCAATCACCATGCCGGCACCAGCCATCGCACCTTGGGCAAAACGCATGGCAACCAGGGCTTCAATGCTGGTGACAAAAGCGGCTGCGATCGATGTGAGTGCGTAGCCGATGCTGGCACACATCAGCACGCGGCGGCGGCCAAAGGTATCGCTGAGCGTGCCGTAAAACAGCATGGTGATGGCCATGGCCAGTACGTAGACGCTCAGGGTTTGCTGAACGGCTGTGGGGCCTACGCCAAACTCCTGGGCAATGGCGTGAAAAGAGGGCAGGTAGGTATCAATGCCCAGAGCACCCAACATGGTGCACATGGCCAGAACAAAAGTCAGCGATACATTGCTTTTCATGAATTCCTGTGGGTGGCGTTGCAGCACAAGGTGCTGCATAAAAAAAGGCACATGGTGTGCATGTGCCTGGGTCGGCGGCGGCTGGGTTTACGCTTTCGGTGCGCGAATGGCCGATTTGGGTCGGAATGCTTTGCACACGCTGTTCTCGGTTTCCATGTAAGGGCCGCCAATCAAATCGATGCAATACGGCACCGCCGCAAAAATACCGTTGATCAGCTGGTTGCCTTCTGTGTCTTTCAGGCCTTCCAGTGTTTCGGCAATGGCCTTGGGCTGGCCGGGCAGG
>JAFAGF010000108.1 GCA_023422975.1 Pseudomonadota bacterium | reverse complement strand
CCCAGACCCAGCCCTTGGCTGCGCGTGGTGGTGAAGGGGGTGAACAGGCGGTCGCGGATCTCGGGGGCAATGCCCGGGCCGTTGTCTTGTACGCGCAGGTACACCCAGGGCCCTTGCCGGGTTTGCTCAATGTCCAGCCGCCGTTCGGTGGGCGCAATGCCGTCCATGGCCTGCAGGGCGTTGACCAGCAGGTTGTGCAGAATTTGCTGCATGGCCACGGGGTCCATCTGCAGCGGTGGCAGCGGCGTGGGCACCACATGCTGGACCTGGGTTTGGCGCTGGCGCAGCTCCGCATCCAGCAGGTGCAGGGCATCGTTCACGGCGTGCTGCAGCGGCAGCAACTGGGTGTGGGCGGCGGTGTTGGGGCGCTCTACCAAGCGGCGCAGTCGCCCCACCACGCCCGAGGCGCGCTTGGCCTGCTCTGCCGCCTGTGCCATGGCCTGGCGGGCAGCGTCCAGATCGGGTTCGGTGTCGTCCAGCAGGCGGCGTGCGGCCTGGCTGCTGGAGAGAATGGCGGTCAGCGGCTGGTTCAGCTCATGCGCCATGCCGGCCGCCAGCTCGCCCAGCGTGTTCAGGCGTGCGACATGGCCGTGCTGCAGCAGTTGTTCGGCCCGCAGCCGGGCGGTGCGCTGCTGCCACGCGGCACGCAGCCCGCCCAGCACCAGTGCGCACAGCGCGGCCCAGCCCAGCATGGGCCACCACGGCAGCAGGCGGGCGTGTAGCTTGTAGCGCTCGTGCAAGTCCAGCGCCTGACTGGGGGAGGCCAGGGTTTTGGTTTGCGTCCAGGCCCAGCCGGGGGCAGCGGCGTCAGTTTCACCCGTCTGCAGAATCAGGGTTTGGTCACCCTGAGTGAGCCAGATACGCACGGGGCTGCGGTTGGCGGGGTAGGGCCATTCTTCGGTCGGAATGGTGGCGGGCAGGTGCAGTTGCAGCGCGTAGCTGGAAGGGCTGCCTGCCTGCACGAGGAAGAGCAGGCCTTGCGCCAGCTGGCTGGTATCCATATGGGCATGGCCGCTGGCGCGGGATTGTTGCTCCAGCGTGGACAGCGCTGCGGGCCAGTGTGCGGGCCAGGGTTGGCCAGGCCGGTGCTGGGCCACGCCCAGAATCTGCGGGTACAGGCGCGCGAGTTCGCTGGTGGCGGCATTGGCGCGGGCATCGGCAGCCAGCGGGGGCTGGAGCAGGGCCAAGGTGGCCAAGATGGCATCGTGCTGCACCATCTGCTGACTGAGCAGGCGGTGGGCCACCCGGGCATTGGTGGTGAAGGCTTCGTGCAGCGCCTGCAGCCGCTGCTGCGCCAGCCAGCCAGCGCCGGCAGCAGCGGTCACGATCCAGGCCAACAGCCAGCCCAGCCAAGGCTTCATCCATGTCATGGCGGCGATTGTGGCACCAGCCGTGGCTGCACACACCGCACGTGGAATTGCTGCCGGGTGCAGCGGTGTGGCGCAGTGGTGTAGTTAGCCTTTGGCAAAGAACAGGGCGGCCATGACCAAGCCGGTCAGCACAATGCCCCAGCGCAGGATGTGGGCGGGAATTTTGCGTGCCACACGCGCGCCGCCGTAGCCACCCGCGGTGGCGGCCACCATCATGACTAGGGCTTGCTTCCACTCCACGATGCCGCCCACGGCGTAGATGCCGACCGCAATCGCGGTGAGCAAGGCCGAGACCAGGTTCTTCATGCCATTCATGGCATTGAGCTGGGTCTGGCCCAGCAGACTGAACAGGGCCAGGCACAAAATACCCAGCCCACCGTTGAAATAACCGCCATAAAAGGCCACGCCGAGCATGCCCAGCGTGGCTTTGGTGGCGCTGGCTGGCGCGCCAGGCTGGGTGTTGTGGGAGGCCCAAGCGCGAATTTGCGGGCCAAAGGCGAACAGTGCTGTCGCCGCCAGCAGCAGCCAGGGTACGACTTTGCGGAAGATGTCGTCCGGCGTAAACAGCAGCAAGGCCGCTCCACCCGCGCCGCCGATCAGCGCCAGGGTGATGGATTTGCCCATGCTCAAACCCGGCGGCGGTGCCATGTCTTCTTTGAACCCCCAGGCACCTGCGGCATAGCCGGGCAGCAGCGCCACGGTGCCCGTGGCATTGGCTGCCACGGGGGGCATGCCGGTAAAGACCAGAGCGGGCAGCGTCAAAAAGCTACCGCCCCCTGCCACCGCATTGAGCGCGCCTGCGACAAACGCGGCGATCAGCAGCAAGGCAATGTGTTCCCAGGGGCCAAGGCCCCAGCTCGCCAGAATTTCCATGGTGTCTCCCGTGTCCTTGGTGTTGTGTGTAAATGGACAAAACGCACCATGCTGGTGCGGGAGTGGTGATCTTAGTGGCTAGCTGGCCGCTGGCCTGCCGTGCAAAAGACAAAGCACTTTGCACCGCAGCGCAGGTAGTGCTTGCGCACCGCCACCGTGCGTTACGGCGTGCAGATTGCATGTGCGGTGCAAAGCGTGGTTCAGGAGCGGATGTAGATCCAGCCTTGCTGCTGCAACTGCGCCAGGGCCAGCACTGCGGGGCCGTCCAGCACTTGCAGCGGCGCGCGGCAGCTGCGTTGCAGGTGTGCCAGGGTGTTGGGGCATAGCAGGGTGCAGTGGTCTGCCTGTTCATGGGGCGTGTCCAGCGCAGCGGCGACCGCACTGGCGTTGGCAATGATGCGTACGCGGCAGTTGGGGTCTGCTTTTTGGGCATTGACGGCATTCATGCGGGCGCGCTGCAGGCCTTCGGCATCGGGGGCGTGCAAAACGATGTGCAAGGGTGTGGTGGTCATAGTCAAACGTGAGGAGTGGCGCGCTGGCGCCAGGCATGGACGGTGATGAGCAGCAGGACCAGTGCGACCAGCGGCAGCATGCCCGCATTGATAGCACTCCAGCCTGCAGTGTGCAGCAGGTGGCCGGAGCCAAACGAGGCCAGCGCCACGCTGCCAAACACGCAGAAGTCATTCGCTGCCTGTACTTTGGCCCGCTCGGCGGGGCGGTAGCTGTCGGTCAGCATGGCGGTAGCGCCGATAAAGCCGAAGTTCCAGCCAATGCCCAGCACCACCAAGGCGCCCCAGAAGTGCAGCAGCTCCAGCCCCATCAGGGCAATACCGCCGGAGATGCCAATCAGCACCAGCCCGATGGCGGTGATGGTGGCCTTGCCCCAGCGGGCAATCAAGCGGCCGGTAAAGAAGCTGGGGGCAAACATGGCCAGCACGTGCCATTGCACGCCCAACGCAGCTTCTCCTACGCTGAAGCCGCAGCCTACCATGGCCATCGGGGTGGCTGTCATGAGAAACGCCATCAGGCCATAGCTGACCACGCCTGCCGCACAGGCCACGATAAAAGCGGGCGTGCGCAGAATTTCACCCAGTGGGCGAGCCGGGCCGCTGACGCTGGTTTTGCTGGCAGGTGGCAGCCGCAGTTGCAGCAGCACCAGCAATGCCAGGCAGGCCAAGGCGGCCTGCCCGTAGAAGCTACCTGCAAATGGCGTCATGGGTAGGGCATCGCGTGTCCAGATCACCAGCTGAGGGCCAATGACTGCGGCCAGCAGGCCACCCACCATCACGCGTGAAATCGCCCGTGCATGCAGCGATGGCTCTGCCACGGCATCCACGGCGGCAAAGCGGTAGCTCTGAACGCAGGCACCATAAAAGCCCGCCAGCGCAGTCCCCAGACAAAAAAGCACAAAGTGAGCGTTGGCAATGCCCTGGGCGGCAATCACCCCTGCCACGATGGCCAGCATCGCGCCCAGCACATAGGTGTTGCGGCGGCCTTGGCGCTGCATGAGCCAGGCGGCAGGCAGGGTGGACAAGGCCAGACCCAGCTGATAAAGGCTCACGGGCAGGGTGGCCAAGGTGGGGTCACTGGACAGTTGCTGCCCCACCAAACCCCCTAGCGAGATGATGATGGGCGGCGCCGCACCTCCCAGTGCCTGCGCAGCAAACAGCAGATTCAAGGAGCGAGAACTGGTGGCGGTGGTCATGGCGGAATACGGCGGGTGACAAGCAAGGCAATAGACGCGGCATGCCCTATTGCATGGTGAAATTGTGGGGGCAGATGGTCGAGAACCATGTCGCCACCGTGCGGCAGCCGGGTGCGCCGGGAAGGCCTTGGTGAACGGCTGGAAGCGCGCGGGTGACACAGGCTTGCCGCTTATGCCTGCCTAGAATTAACGCTTTGTGAAGTAAAGAAAGAACAGCGATGACCGTGACAGCCCTGCAAGCGCGCTATGGAGAGACAGCGCCTG
>JAFAGF010000074.1 GCA_023422975.1 Pseudomonadota bacterium | reverse complement strand
TTGCCCTCACCCACAATCAGCATGGCTTTCACCGCTGCGTCGGCCGCAGCCTGCTCCACCGCCGCCAACAAACCAGCGCGCACGGCATGGCCCAAGGCGTTGACAGGGGGATTGTTGATGCTGACCACCAGCACTTCGCCATCCAGGCGGGTCTGTACAACAGAAGCGGTGTTTTCGGAACTCATGCGCGTGTCTCCGGCTATTGGTATTCAGGGAAAAGCCGTTTTTACTACGACAAAGCTTCTTTACAATCCTTCGATTAATTGACAGACCGTCAAATAAATTTAGACAATGCAACGGGTAAACCCTAGGAGTCACCCTCGTGGATTTGCAATCGCTCACGCTGTTGGTCGAAATCATTGATAGCGGCAACCTCAGTCAGGCTGCGCGCAAGCTGAAGATGACACGTGCCAACGTCAGCTACCACCTGGCACAGCTGGAAAAGCAAGCGGGCGTGCAGCTGGTCAAGCGCACCACACGCCGGGTCGAACCCACCGAAGTGGGGCTGCGCCTGTACGAACATGGCCGCAACATCCACAACGAGATGCTGGCCGCGCGCGAAACCATCACCAGCCTGGGCCAAGAGCTGCGCGGGCGCGTGGGCATCAGCGTGCCCAGTGGCTACGGGCAGATCGTGATGAGCCCGTGGCTGATTGAGTTCAAGCGCCAGTTCCCCGGCATCGTGCTGGATGTGCTGTTTGAAAACCGCGCCGACAACCTGCGCGATGAGGTCGACATTGCCATCCGCGTGATGCAAGAGCCTCCTCTGTCGGTGGTGGCACGCAGCTTGGGTGATGTGCGCTATATCGCCTGCGCCTCGAAAGACTACGCCGCCCAACACGGCCTGCCGCACACCTTGATGGAACTGCGCGCCAGCCCCTTGATCACCGCCGGGGTGATGGGGCGCCAGCTGCGCGTGGCCGCCTACCAAGGGCTGGAGCGCCAGGAAGTCACGCTGGAGCCCACGCTCAGCTCCGAACACTTCCCCTTTTTGCGCGAAGGCATCTTGGCGGGTTTGGGTGTAGGCTTGGTGCCTGACTATGTGCTGCAGGACAAAATTGCCAGTGGCGAAGTGCTCACCACCTTGCACGACTACCGCCTGAGTATTTTTGGCACGCACATGTATTTGCTTTACCTGCCCAACCGCCACCAGACGCGGGCCGTGCGCACCTGTATTGACTTCTTGCTCGCCAAGGCACGCGGCGCAGATACTGCCGCGCTGTAGACCCGCTTTGCATGCTTTTCCCCGCCACGCAGCCTCCATCACCTATCCATGAAGGTCTGTACAACAGGGACGGGGTTGGCATAAAAAAACCCGCTGAACATACCAGCGGGTTGAAGCCTGGGTGCTTTTTTCAGCCCCTCAACTCAGTCGTCGCGATGGTCACGCTCACGGCGAGGGAAGTGCCGGCGAGACTCACCCGCATCCGACGGGCCGGCAGGCCGCGCCTCGGGACGTGGGCGATCGGGGCGCATTTCTGGCCGTGGGCGCTCTGCGCCATCGGGGCGCATGTGCGGCGGACGTGGACGATCGGGTCGCTCCATCCCTGGCTGCGAAGGGAACGAAGGCAGTGTCTGCGGACGATCCGCGCCCGGGCGTGGCCGATCTGGGCGCCCAATGGGTGGCTGTGATGGCACAGGCGGCTGCACCTGCGGCGGGCGTTGCCCACCATCAGGGCGCCAATGCGGTGGGCGCGGATGCTCATCCGGGCGTATGGACGGACGGCTGGGCATAGGCGGCATGGGCCGCACAGGTGGGCGCGGCGCATAACCGGGATGGGGTGGACGCGGCACAGGGCGGTAACCCGGAGGTGCCCAATAGCCGGGGCGCCAGTCATAGCGGCTGCCTCCCCAGAACCAGTCTCCTCCCACCCAAATGTGCGTGGGCGAAGGTGCGGCGTAGCGGTATTCCACACGCGGTGGTGGTGGGTGCCCATAGGTGGTGTAGACCGTGGTGCTGGTGTAGCCATAGTCCGTATAACCATCGTCCAGGGGAGCCACCACACAGCCGCTCAGCAATGCGGCACCACCGACGGCGGCAGCGGCAGCCCATAACCGGGCACTGATGCGGCGCGGGTGATAAGAAACAGTGGA
Organism: Pseudomonadota bacterium; assembly: GCA_023422975.1. Lineage (GTDB taxonomy): Bacteria > Pseudomonadota > Gammaproteobacteria > Burkholderiales > Burkholderiaceae_C > Comamonas. Next base: position 3,636 of record JAFAGF010000074.1, on the reverse strand, counting down.
TGACATGGCAACTCCTTTCAGGGGCATACCTCTAAAACGAAAACCCCGGCCAAATGTTGACCGGGGCTCTTATCGCCGTGGTAAAGCACGGGTAAAGACTGCGCTCAAGTTGTGACAATGCAGGCGCAGGCCTGCATGGCCACGCCTGCCGCTTAGTGCTGGCCGTTTTGCAGCGCAGCAATGCGCTCTTCAATCGGTGGGTGGGTGGAAAACAGCTTGCCAATGCCACCCGTGATGCCCATGGCTTGCACGCTCTTGGGCAATTCACCGGGCACCATGCCGCCCAGGCGCGCCAAGGCATTCATCATGGGTTGCTTGCGGCCCATCAACTGGGCAGCGCCTGCATCGGCGCGGAATTCCCGCTGGCGCGAGAACCAGGCCACGATGATGGCGGCCACAAAGCCCAGCAAAATGTCCATCACGATGGTGGTGATGTAGTAGCCAATGCCGGGGCCGGAGCTTTCCGAGTCACCCTTGCGCAAGAAGCTGTCCACCGCGTAACCAATCACGCGCGAGAGGAACACCACAAACGTGTTCATCACACCCTGAATCAAGGTCATGGTCACCATGTCGCCATTGGCAATGTGGGCCACTTCGTGGCCAATTACGGCCTCCACCTCTTCGCGCGTCATGCCTTGTAACAAGCCAGTAGACACTGCCACCAGCGCGCTGTTCTTGAAAGCACCGGTCGCAAACGCGTTGGGCTCGCCTTCGTAGATACCCACTTCAGGCATACCGATGCCGGCCTTGTCGGCAAACTTGCGCACGGTATCCACAATCCACGCTTCATCAGCATTGCGGGGCTGTTCAATCACGTGTACGCCGGACGACCACTTGGCCACGGGCTTGGAGATCAGCAGCGAAATGATGGCGCCCCCAAAGCCCATGATGAAGGCAAAGCCCAGCAAGGCGCCCAGGTTCAGGCCGTTGGCAGTCAAAAAGCGGTTCACGCCCAGCAAGCTGGCCGTGATGCCCAGCACCGCCACCACGGCGATGTTGGTCAACAAAAAAAGTGCGATACGTTTCATTCTTGGATTTCTCCACGGTGGGGAAAAAACAGGTTCATGGCCTCAGCTAGCAAAATGAGGACCAAATCTACGGATTCAAGCGTTGTCACCTGCCACACCCCGTCTGTTATTTAGATCTTTTTGGGGTGCACGCTATTTTTTTAACGGCAGCCATCATAGAAGCAATCGGTGTTTGGAGCGGCATTCTGTCCACGAAGTTCCACGCCTTAATAGAACATTGTCCCGATAGGTTTACAAACCAGACAGCATAAATAATGCACTCCACGGTCTGTTTTATTACGAGTCTTAACCACCTATTTAGCAGGCTGAACTTCGGCTGACTCCCCTTGCCGCGGCACAATTTTCTTTGCTCGCTTATCCCGCACAGCAACACGTGACGTACCCTCATCACGGAAATCAAACGCTTGAATCGCTGCGAGCAACTTACTCAAAGTAGGGTAGCCATAATTACGAGAATCAAAGGACAACTTATTGCCAATATGCGTACCCACTTTACCTACAGAGGCCCACCCAGCTTCATCTTGGGTAGCTTTCACAGCATCACGCAGCATCGCTAACAGCTTTGTGTTTTGACGTAGCAAATTGGTAGGTACAGGTAAGGTGCTAGGTGTTGGAATACCATTCTCTGGTGCACTAGCTACGACCTTTGGTAAGCTGGCTTGCACCGCCGAATTCACGCTACTGGCAGCACTAGACAACGGTAATAGTTGAGGCTCACTACCTTCCAGCTCTGTATCTCTGCGGTCACTACGAGTTGCAATACCATCGCCCAGCTCTTTGAGCGCATCAAAATATAAAAAGCGCGAACACGCATTCACAAATGCCCGGGGCGTTTGCTCTGCCCCAAAACCATAGACCGCCGCCCCCTTGGCACGCAAGTGCATGACCAGCGGTGTGAAGTCCGCATCGGACGACACAATCCCGAACGCATCAGGCTTTTCGGTATAGAGCAGCTCCATCGCATCTACCGTCATGGCCATGTCGGTGGCATTTTTCCCTTTGGAATAATCAAACTGCTGCATGGGTCGCACGGCATATTCCAGCAATTTGCTCTGCCAGCCATGCAGGCCCGACTTGGTCCAGTTGCCATACGCGCGGCGGGTGTTGATGACACCGAAGGTGGACAACTCCGTCAAGATCTCATCAATCATCTCGGCCGGGGCGTTGTCCGCGTCAATCAACAAGGCGATACGGGGCTGGGTATCAACAGGCATGCAGTTTCCCTTTGCAAACACCAACGGATGCTGCACTGTCTGATACACATGCCCAGCCAGCTGGCCCAGCACGCCACGGGCAGGCGCCCGTGCAATGCAGCTTTACTTCGCCATCTTATTCGCTTGTGCTGCAGCCATCTCGCTTTGCTTTTTCACTTCGGCGCAGGTGCTTTGCTGTTTGGCAGCAGGCATGGCTGACCAGCGCTGGGTGAACTGGGTCTGGGCTGCGTCATACGCGGCATCGTAGGCCTTTGCATCAATGCCTTGGCCCAGCATGGCTTGGCGCTGCTTGGCTTTCGCCGTGTCAATTTCGCTGGCAGACATGTGCTTGCACGCTTGTGCCATCGCCGTCATGGATGCGGCAAAGCCAACCATTTTTTCCGTACTGGCATCCAACGGTGCAGCACCTGCCACACCGGCATACAGACAAGCAGCGGCCACCACAGCCCATGATGTGCGTCGAACGGTCATAACTCGCTCCAAAAAATGTTTGTCAGAACAAAACTGCCGTGCACTACGGCATGGCCGCTGCATCTTAGAAGGGTGCATGGGATTCACTACACACACTTACTTTGGCTCACACTTTGACAGGCTCGCGCACCATACATTTGTAGATGGCATGTATAAAAAAAGGAGCTGGATGCGCAGCTCCTTTCTTGCTTTCAAGCTAAAAGCACTTGCAAATCAAGCAAACACCAGCGCTGTCAGCTACCTTTTTTAGTCAATCATCTTCCAAGGCAACGCTTCGCCAAATCGCAGCGGCTTGAGCTGGGCGCCTTCGCCATACTCATAGCTCACAGGCGGCGTCCAGCTTTCCTTCACCAAGGTGATGGTGTCGGTGTTGCGGGGCAGGCCGTAGAAGTCGGCACCGTTGAACGAGGCAAAGGCTTCGAGCTTGTCCAGCGCTCCCACGCCGTCAAACACTTCGGCGTACATCTCAATCGCAGCGTGCGCGCTGTAGCAGCCGGCGCAGCCGGTGGCAGCTTCCTTCAGGTGCGCGGCATGCGGCGCGCTGTCGGTGCCCAGGAAGAACTTCTTGCTGCCGCTGGTGGCCGCCTTGACCAAGGCCAAACGGTGGGTTTCGCGCTTGAGCACGGGCAGGCAGTAAAAGTGCGGGCGCACGCCGCCCAGGAAGATGGCGTTGCGGTTGAACAGCAAGTGCTGGGGCGTGATGGTGGCAGCCAGGAAGTCGTCCGCAGCGGCCACGTATTCGGCCGCTTCTTGGGTTGTCACGTGTTCCATGACGATCTTGAGTTCCGGGAAATCTTTGCGCAGCGGCTTGAGCTGCTGCTCGATGAACACGGCTTCGCGGTCAAACAAGTCAATGCTCTGGTCGGTGACTTCACCGTGCACCAGCAGCACCAGGCCTTCGCGCTGCATGGCTTCGAGCGTGG
>JAFAGF010000055.1 GCA_023422975.1 Pseudomonadota bacterium | reverse complement strand
CGTGCATTCCCTGTGGCGGTGCGTTTTACCGGCCTGTCATTTGCCTACAACATGGCGTACGCCGTGTTTGGCGGCCTGACACCCATGATTGTTTCCATGTGGCAGCAAGTGGACGTGATGGCACCTGCGCACTACGTGGCGGCCATGGGCGTGCTGGGCGCTGCCATTGGCTTCTTCTGGCCCATGGCTTCGCGCGGCTGGCAGCCCAAGGTGAAGGCCAGCTAATCCGCATTGCGTGCGCAAGCACTCAGGGCAGCTTCGACTGCCCTTTTTTGTGCCTGCCTACAGGCTGGCTATGGCAGGCTTGGCACAATGGGCTGCATGATTCAGCGACAAGACCTTCTCGCCCATTTCGACACCTTGCTCCAGCCTGAGCGCTTCAAAGACTACGGCCCCAATGGCCTGCAGGTGGAGGGCAAAACCGAGATTCGCCACATCGTCAGTGGCGTGACGGCCAGCCGCGCCCTGATTGAGGCCGCGATTGCCGACCAGGCCGACGCTATCTTCGTGCACCACGGCCTGTTTTGGCGCGGCATGGATGGTCGCATCACCGGCTGGATGAAAGAGCGCATCCGCTTGCTGCTGGCGCATGACATCAGCCTGTTTGCCTACCACCTGCCACTGGATGCGCACCCAGAGCTGGGCAACAACGCGCAGCTGGGCCGCAAGCTGGGCGTGCAGTGGGATACCACTTTCGGCGAGCAGTCGCTGGGCATGGTGGGCGATGCCAGCTTTGCCAATGCGGCAGCGCTGTCAGCCCATGTGCAAATGGTGCTGGGCAGGGCGGTGACCTGCGTCAGCGGCGCGCCAGAGCAGCCCATCCGCCGTCTGGCGTGGTGCACAGGCGGTGCCCAGGGGTTTTATGAAAGCGCGCTGGTGGCGGGGGCAGATGCCTTCATTACTGGCGAAATCTCGGAGCCCCAAGCACACTTGGCGCGCGAGACGGGCACTACCTTCATGGCTGCTGGTCACCATGCCACCGAGCGTTATGGTGCCCCAGCGGTGGCGGCGCAGGTGGCGCAGCAGTTGGGGCTGTCGCATCGCTTTGTTGAAATTGATAACCCCGCTTGATTTTGATAGCTGTCAGCGCTTGATGCATAAGCGTTAAAGGTGTATTTCATGTTGAATCCAAAAGCCATTGCCATCACGCAAGGTGACTCCGCAGGTATTGGCCCGGAAATCATTGCGAAGGCATTCCGCGATGCGCCGCAGGTCATGCAGGGCTGCTTTGTGGTGGGGGATGTGGCCACCCTGCGCCGTGGCGCGCAGGCTATCGGCAAACCGGGGGATTGCGCACTGCCGGTTGCGGTCATCGCCAGTCCTGATGAGGTGGTGGGTGTACCGCCGCGCTGCATACCCGTGCTGCAGTTGCCAGGCATACCCGGCCCTGCGCCATGGGGGGCGGTGAGTGCTGATGCCGGCAGAGCGGCCGCCATGAGTGTGCAATGGGCGGCGCGTGCAGCGTTGCGCGGGGAAATTGCAGCCTTGGTTACGGCGCCACTGCACAAAGAGGCCTTGCATGCGGCAGGCGTGGATTACCCCGGCCACACGGAGCTGTTACAAGCGGAGGCCGCGCAGCACGCGGGTGTGGGCTTAGCCGAGATGCCGGTGCGCATGATGCTGGCGAACAACCAATTGCGTACCGTGCTGGTGAGCATTCATGTCTCGCTGCGCCAAGCTATTGAAGCGGTCACACACGACAACATCGTGCAAACGCTGCGTATTACCCATGGCGCTTTGCAGCGCATGCTGGGCCGCGCGCCGCGCATCGGTGTGGCGGGGCTGAATCCTCATGCCGGAGAAGGTGGTCTGTTTGGCCGTGAAGAACTGGAGACGATTGCCCCGGCAGTTGCCGCAGCAAGACGCGAAGGTATGGATGCACATGGCCCATTTGCACCCGACACAATCTTCATGCGTGCAAGGGATGTTGACGGCCATGCAGGGGAATTTGATGCAGTGTTGGCGATGTACCACGACCAAGGGTTGATCCCGATCAAGTATTTGGGGGTTGAGGAGGGGGTGAACGTCACTTTGGGCCTGCCGCTGGTGCGCACCAGTCCGGACCATGGCACAGCATTCGACATTGCCGGGCAGGGGGTGGCAGCCCCATCCAGTCTGCTGGAAGCCGTACAAATGGCGCGCACTTTGTCGGCTAAACCAAGTAGTGCCGTTGACGCTATGCTGTAAAAAATGGGGCCTAAGGCCCCATTTGTAGGTGTTGATGCAAACAGCCGCTGGGCGGCAAGAGCTGGGTCAGCGGCGCAGCTGATCGCGAATTTCCCGCAACAGCAAAACTTCTTCCGGTGTGACTTCTGGTTCGGGTGCGGCAGCGGGTGCTTCGCGCTTCAAGCGATTGATTTGCTTGATCATTATGAAAATGATGAACGCCAAGATGATGAAGTTGACCGCAACCGTGATGAAGTTGCCATAGGCAAAAACGGGGACGCCTGCTTCTTGCAAGGCCGCCAAAGTACGCGGTGTGCCTGCCGGGATGTCGCCCAGAACGACGAACAAATTCGAGAAATCGAGCTTGCCAAACACCATGCCGACCAGCGGCATGATCAGGTCCTTCACCACGGAATCTACGATCTTCCCAAAGGCACCGCCAATGATGACGCCCACGGCCAAATCAATCACATTGCCTTTGACAGCAAACTCGCGGAACTCATGCACCATGCCCATGCGCACACTCCTCACTTCGTTGAGATAGGTCATATTGCATGATTTAAAGCAAGAAGAGTGTCAGACGCGTGCTTGGATTACAAAATTTCGCTCCGCTACAATTTCTCGATTGTCCTTATACCTAGCGATGTTTTATCGAGGATCCCCATGAGCGAAACACCTGTCGACTCCAGCAAACGGACGTGGATCATCACGTCTGCCTGCGCTGGCGCGGTAGGCGGCGTGGCAGCCGCTGTTCCTTTTGTCAGTACCTTCCAGCCTTCTGAAAAGGCCAAGGCAGCAGGTGCTGCGGTGGAAGTTGATATCTCGGCCCTGCAGCCGGGCGAAAAGCTTACCGTTGAATGGCGCGGCAAGCCTGTGTGGATCATCAAGCGCACGAAAGAGCAGCTCGATGATTTGGCGGGCTTGGACGGCCAACTGGCAGACCCCAACTCTGAGCGCAATCCCGCGGAGTTCACGCCTGAATATGCGCGCAATACATGGCGTTCGATCAAGCCTGAAGTGTTGGTTTGTGTTGGCATCTGTACGCATTTGGGTTGCTCGCCGACCGATAAGTTCCAAACCGGCGCACAGCCTTCGTTGCCTGCTGACTGGAAGGGGGGCTTTCTGTGCCCTTGCCACGGCTCGACGTTTGACCTAGCCGGCCGCGTCTTCAAGAACAAGCCTGCGCCTGACAACATGGAAGTGCCGCCGCATATGTACCTGTCGGAGACCAAGCTCCTGATCGGTGAAGACAAGGCTTGAGGGAGTTAAAACGACATGGCCCACGAATTCAAAGACATCGACCCGAACGCGTCTACTGGCGCCAAGGTGACGAACTGGTTCGAGAACCGCTTCCCTACAGCCTTCTCGGCCTACAAGGTTCACATGTCGGAGTACTACGCTCCGAAGAACTTTAACTTTTGGTACATCTTCGGTTCACTGGCACTGTTGGTGCTGGTGATCCAAATCGTGACTGGGATTTTTCTGGTCATGCACTACAAGCCAGACGCCGAAAAAGCGTTCGCCTCCGTGGAATACATCATGCGTGATGTGCCTTGGGGTTGGCTGATTCGTTACATGCACTCCACGGGCGCTTCGGCCTTTTTTGTGGTGGTGTATTTGCATATGTTCCGCGGTCTTTTGTACGGTTCTTACCGCAAACCGCGTGAACTGGTGTGGATCTTCGGTTGTGCCATCTTCTTGGCGCTGATGGCAGAAGCCTTCATGGGCTATTTGCTGCCATGGGGCCAGATGTCTTACTGGGGTGCGCAGGTGATCGTGAACCTGTTTGCTGCTGTGCCATTTGTGGGGCCTGACTTGGCGATCTTGATCCGCGGTGACTATGTGGTGGGTGATGCAACGCTGAACCGCTTCTTCAGCTTCCACGTGATCGCCGTTCCGCTGGTGCTGCTGGGTCTGGTCGTGGCGCACTTGCTGGCGCTGCACGATGTGGGCTCGAACAACCCCGATGGCGTGGAAATCAAGGCACCGAGTGCACCGAAGGATGCCAAAGGCCACCCGCTGGATGGCATCCCTTTCCACCCTTACTACACGGTGCACGATATTTTTGGTGTCGCGGTGTTTCTGTTCCTGTTCTCTGCCGTGGTGTTCTTTGCACCAGAGTTTGGTGGTTACTTCTTGGAGTACAACAACTTCATTCCCGCCGATCCGCTGAAGACGCCTAACCACATCGCTCCTGTGTGGTACTTCACGCCGTTCTATTCCATGCTACGTGCCATCACGACCGAGATGATGTATGTGCTGGTGGCTTGCGTGGTGCTGGCAGCGGTGTTTGCTGTGGTGAAGACCAAGATGGCTGGACTGTTCAAGTTGGTGATCGCCGGTGCCGCTGTGGTGGCGGTGGCGGTGATGATGGCTATCGATGCGAAGTTCTGGGGTGTGGTGGTGATGGGTGGTGCAGTGGTGATCCTGTTTGCTCTGCCTTGGCTGGATTTGAGTCCTGTGAAGTCCATTCGCTATCGTCCTAGCTGGCACAAGTATGTGTATGCGGTGTTTGTGGTGAATTTCCTGATCCTGGGCTACCTGGGTGTGCAACCGCCATCTCCGATCGGTGAGCGCGTGTCGCAAGTGGGAACCTTGTTCTACTTTGGCTTCTTCTTGCTGATGCCTTGGTGGAGCCAGTTGGGTACGCCAAAGGCAGTGCCTGACCGCGTGACTTTCAAGCCTCACTGAGCCTAGGAGCAAAGAACAATGAAAAAACTGATCCTCACGCTGGTTGCGGCGCTTGGTATTGTGGGCGGTGCCCATGCTGCTGGTGGCGGTTTGGTGGCCTTGGATAAGGCACCGGTAGACACTACCAACCAAGCCTCGCTGCAGAACGGCGCCAAGTTGTTTGTGAACTACTGCTTGGGCTGCCATTCGGCTGCTTTCATGCGCTTTAACCGATTGAACGATATCGGTTTAAGCGACCAAGAGATCAAGGACAATCTGCTCTTCACCACCGATAAGGTGGGTGAAACCATGATTTCTGCCATTGATCCCAAGCAAGCTAAGAACTGGTTTGGTACCAACCCTCCGGATTTGACCGTGATTGCGCGCTCGCGCGCGGGCATGGGTGGCTCTGGTGCTGATTACCTCTACACTTTCTTGCGTACTTTCTATCGCGATGAGACCAAGGCGACGGGCTGGAATAACTTGGTTTTCCCGTCGGTGGGCATGCCTCACGCACTGTGGCAATTGCAAGGTGAGCGTCGCGCCATCCTTGAAACTGTTGAAGTGCATGGGCAAAACACCCAGGTGTTTAAGGGCTGGGAAACCATCTCTCAGGGCACAATGAGCGCACAAGAGTACGATCAGGCAGTTGGTGATTTGGTCAACTTCCTGCAATGGATGGGTGAACCGGCCCAAAATACCCGTATTCGCGTCGGGGTGGGCGTGTTGATTTTCTTGGGCATCTTCATCTTGATTGCCTGGAGATTGAATGCCGCATTCTGGAAAGACGTCAAATAAATAGATAGACTGCTGCCGCTTCACACTTCGGTGTGAAACGCTTCAGTTACAGCGGAGTGGGCGCTTTTGAGGCGTCCCACTCTTTTTGATTTTTAGGAGCTTCCGCCATGATGGTGCTTTACTCGGGAACGACTTGCCCATATTCCCACCGCTGCCGCTTTGTGCTGTTTGAAAAGGGAATGGACTTCGAAATCCGTGATGTGGACTTGTACAACAAGCCCGAAGAAATCGCGGCGATGAATCCTTATGGCCAAGTCCCCATTTTGGTCGAGCGCGATCTGATCCTGTACGAGTCGAACATCATCAATGAGTACATCGATGAGCGCTTCCCTCATCCTCAACTGATGCCTGGTGATCCCGTGGATCGTGCGCGTGTACGCCTGTTCTTGCTGAACTTCGAAAAAGAGTTGTTCGTGCACGTGAACACGCTGGAGCAGCGCAACGTCAAGGGCAACGAGAAAGAAGTGGAAAAGGCTCGTCAGCACATCCGTGACCGCCTGACACAGTTGGCCCCCGTGTTCTTGAAGAACAAGTACATGTTGGGTGAGGGTTTCTCCATGCTGGACGTGGCCATTGCTCCTCTGCTGTGGCGCTTGGACTACTATGGTATTGAGTTGAGTAAGAATGCTGCGCCTTTGCTGAAGTACGCAGAGCGCATCTTCTCGCGCCCTGCCTACATTGAAGCGCTGACACCTTCCGAAAAGGTGATGCGCAAGTAATTTGCGCACCCTGCGATCTTTGCGTTTTTGCTGCTAGCTGGAATTTGTACATGAACGAGCCCATCACCACCCCCACACGGCCCTACCTGATCCGTGCCATCCATGAGTGGTGCACGGACAATGGTTTGACGCCGTACCTGGCCGTGCGGGTGGATCGTTCGGTGCAGGTTCCTCGCGAGTTTGTGCAAGACGGTGAGATTGTGCTGAATGTCAGCTATGACGCGACGGGGAATCTGCAGCTGGGCAATGAATACATTGAATTCAAAGCCCGTTTCGGTGGAAAACCACGTGAAATCATGGTGCCTGTGGAGCGTGTGCAAGCGATTTATGCGCGTGAATCGGGGCAGGGTATGTCTTTCCCTGTGGCGGATGATTTGTTGTCTGAGCTCGCGGATGATGCAGCAGCATTGGAGGTGGGTGAGGATGTAGTGCCAGCTACCTCTGTTCGTGTGGATGAGGATGAGGCACCTTCTGCCGCACAGTTGATGCAGTTGGTGAGCACCACATCTAAGCAGGCTGGTGAAGATGGTGATGCTCCACGCCCACCGGCTGGGGGTGCAGGTCGTCCTGCACTAAAACGCGTCAAATAAGCAGAAATCCTTTTAGGTCTCGAAACTTGTATTAGAATCGCGGTCTTCGCCGGTTTAGCTCAGTTGGTAGAGCACCCGCCTTGTAAGCGGTAGGTCGTCAGTTCGAATCCGACAACCGGCACCAAACAGAGGTGCTTTTTTGGTGGAGTACCTTATCCCTGTGGCAAATTGAGAGATTTGTGCGGTGGATAGCCGGTTTAGCTCAGTTGGTAGAGCACCCGCCTTGTAAGCGGTAGGTCGTCAGTTCGAATCCGACAACCGGCACCAAATTAAAAAAAGACCCTGAAGGGTCTTTTTTTTTTGCCTGTCGCTGTTGTGCTTTTCGCGTTGGCTTACAGAGGGCTGTGCCAGGGTGAGTTGCTCAAGACTTTCAGTTGAATCTGTGCAACATCCCAGCCTTTGGTGCGCAGGTGTGCTTCCAAGCTGGGGAGCAAATAGCGCACTTTGCTGGCAGCAGCATTGTTCTTGAGGATCAGGCTCCATGTATTGCCTTGAATGGGGCCGGGTTGGATGCTGTTGCGCAGGCCGGGCGGCAGGAGTGGCTCAATCGCTTTCATGCGTGCATTGGCTTCACGCGCTTGGCTCACAAGCTGCGAAAGCGTGGGCGAGGACTGTGCGGCTTGCTCTAAAGAGACGGCAATATGACGGCGCGAATGCATAACGTTAGGGCTTTGGGTGTTTGCGCATTATCAGTGGGCTTGTTGCTTGTGTGCAGGCAAGAGGATGCTCTTGATGGCAAAGCACGAGCGGCAGTTAGAATCAATTTTTGGCTTTCAGTACAAAGACTCTTGTTTTTGCGCTGAGTGAGCCCATCTGCATGGCAACTCTACACTAGGGATTTGGCCGCTGCTGGTGCCTTTGGGGCGCTGGTGAGCGGCTTCCGTTCGCATGGTCAACTTTCTCACCAAACTTTTCGGCAGCCGCAACGACCGGCTTCTCAAACAGTACCGCAAGTCGGTGGCCCGCATCAATGCGATGGAGCCGGAGCTCGAAAAGCTCGATGACCAAGCCTTAAAAGCGAAAACCCAAGAGTTCAAAGATCGCTTGGCACAAGGTGCTTCGCTGGATGACTTGCTGGAAGAGGCATTCGCTGTAGTGCGTGAAGCTTCCAAGCGCGTCATGAAGATGCGCCACTTTGACGTGCAGTTGATGGGAGGCATGGCCCTGCACCAGGGAAAAATTGCCGAAATGCGCACGGGTGAAGGCAAGACCCTGACTTCCACGCTGCCTGTGTACCTGAATGCGCTGTCGGCAGACGGTGTGCACGTGGTAACGGTGAACGACTACTTGGCCAGCCGCGATGCGGAAACCATGCGCCCACTCTACAACTTCTTGGGTCTGTCGGTGGGAGTGAACCTGCCGAATGCACCGCGCGAAGAAAAGCAGTTGGCCTATCTGGCGGATATTACCTACGGTACGAACAACGAGTACGGTTTTGACTACCTGCGCGACAACATGGTCTACGACAAGGCAGACCGCGTGCAGCGTGCGTTGAACTACGCGATTGTGGACGAGGTGGATTCGATCCTGATTGACGAAGCGCGCACGCCGTTGATCATCTCGGGACAGGCTGATGACAACACGGCGATGTACCAAACCATCAACAAGCTGGCGCCGCAGTTGGTGCGTCAGGAGGGTGAGGCCGACCCACGTACTGGCGAGGGCGTGACCAAGCCCGGTGACTTCACCGTGGATGAAAAGAGCCACCAAGTCTTCTTGACCGAAGATGGGCACGAGAAGGCAGAAAGCATTTTGGCAGCTGCGGGCTTGCTGCCTGAAGGTGCGTCGTTGTACGACCCCTCGAACATTGCCTTGGTACACCACCTGTACGCAGCGCTGCGTGCTTACCACATTTACCACCGTGATCAGCACTATGTGGTGCAAAACGGTGAAGTGGTGATTGTGGATGAGTTCACTGGCCGTTTGATGTCGGGTCGCCGCTGGAGCGATGGCCTGCACCAGGCCGTGGAAGCCAAGGAAGGTGTGGCCATCCAGGCCGAGAACCAGACCATGGCCTCGATCACCTTCCAGAACTATTTCCGCCTCTACAACAAGCTGTCAGGCATGACGGGGACGGCGGATACGGAAGCCTATGAATTTCAGAGCATTTATGGTCTGGAAACGGTGGTGATTCCTCCCAACAAACCCAGCAAGCGGGAAGACCAGCTCGACCGTGTCTACAAGACCACGCCCGAGAAGTACAACGCGGCCATCGAAGATATTCGCGAGTGCTACGAGCGTGGTCAACCCGTGTTGGTGGGCACCACATCGATTGAAAACTCGGAAATCATTGACCAGTTGCTGGTCAAGGCCGGCCTGCCGCACCAGGTGCTGAATGCCAAGCAGCACGCCAAGGAAGCGGACATCATCGCCCAAGCCGGTCGCAAGGGCATGATCACCATCGCCACGAATATGGCGGGCCGTGGTACCGACATTGTGCTGGGCGGCAATATCAGCAAGCAAGAGGCGGCCATCTATGCCAACCCTGAGCTGGATGAAGCGGCCAAGCAGGCGCAAATTGCCGCGTTGCGTGCGCAGTGGCAAAAGGACCATGAAGAGGTCAAGGCGTTGGGTGGCCTGCGCATTATTGCGACTGAGCGCCATGAGTCGCGCCGTATTGATAACCAGCTGCGTGGTCGCTCGGGCCGCCAAGGTGACCCCGGTTCTTCGCGCTTTTATCTGAGCCTGGATGACCAGTTGATGCGCATCTTTGCGGGAGATCGCGTACGCGCCATCATGGATCGCCTGAAGATGCCCGAGGGCGAAGCGATTGAAGCCGGTATCGTCACCCGCTCCATCGAATCGGCCCAGCGCAAGGTGGAGGCGCGCAACTTTGACATGCGCAAGCAGTTGCTGGAGTACGACGATGTGTCGAACGACCAGCGCAAGGTGATCTACCAGCAGCGCAACGACATTCTGGACACCACCGATCTGAGTGAAATGATCACGGTGATGCGCGAAGACTGCGTGGCCGACTTGGTGCGCCAGTATGTGCCCGCTGAGTCGATGGAAGAGCAGTGGGATTTGCCTGCACTGGAAAAAGCGCTGGCTGATTGGCAGGTGCATGTGGACTTGCAAGGCATGGTCAAGGCCTCCGACAGCATCACCGACGAAGAGATTCTCGAAGCCTGCGTGAAGGCCGCCAATGATCTGTACCAGAGCAAGCTGGATTTGGTGGGTTCCGAGCAATTCATGAACTTCCAGCGTGCTGTGCTGCTGCAAAGCTTTGACACCAATTGGCGTGATCACCTGGCCGCGCTGGACTATCTGCGCCAAGGTATTCACCTGCGTGGCTTTGCCCAAAAGCAGCCCAAGCAGGAATACAAGCGCGAGGCGTTTGAGCTGTTCCGTCAGCTGATTGATCAGGTGAAGAACGAAGTCACCCGCGTGCTGCTGACGGTGCGTATCCAGCAGCCTGAGCAGCTGGATCAGGCTGCGCACAGCATTGAAGAGCATGCAGAAAACGTGCAGGGCGGCATGCAGTACGCCAGTGCCGATGGTGACAAGAGCGATAGCTTTGAGTTGCCACCCGGTGCGCGTGTGGGTCGTAACGACCCCTGCCCTTGCGGCAGTGGTGAAAAGTTCAAAAACTGCCACGGCAAGTTGAGCTAAGCGGCTGGGCGGGTAACACCGCCATCCCCAAAGAACACGGGCGCATGCCCGTGTTTTGCGTTGTGTGGCATGGTTTTTTACCCATAATGGCCGTCTAACTGTTTCTCTGTAGGAAGTCCTGCAATGCCTGTGAATTTGCCTGTTCCCGTTGCCGCTGAGCTGTTTCCCGTGGCTGGTGTGCGTATTGGCGTGACCGAAGCCGGTGTACGCAAAGCCAACCGCAAAGACTTGAGCGTGTTTTTGCTCGATGAAGGTGCCAGCGTGGCGGGCGTGTTCACGCAAAACCGTTATTGCGCCGCACCGGTGCAGGTCAGTCGCGAGCATCTGGCCGCAGGCCAAGGCATTCGCGCCATGGTGATCAA
>JAFAGF010000037.1 GCA_023422975.1 Pseudomonadota bacterium | reverse complement strand
GCTTCAATGCGGCCATTGCCACCCGCGAGACCTTCGTAGGCGTGACTGGCTTGCCATTGTTTCCAGGCATACCCGCCGGCCAGCACCAAAGCCGCCGCAGCGGCCAAAAGGGTCAGGGTTTTCTTTTTGCTGTTGTTGGACATGGTGTGTGCGGTATTCAGGAGTTGGGCGATGAAGGGTTGGTGGCAGCTGCGGGCGTGGCGTGGCCCAAAGTGGTGCCACCACCCAGTGCGGTGTACAGGCTGACCTGGGCACTTTGCAGGGCATAGCGTGCTTGCACCACCTGCTGGGCCGCGCTGAGCAGTTCACGTTCTGCATCCAGTACATCCAGATAGGGTGAGGCACCGTTGTCATAGCGCAGTTGGGCCAGCCGTGCGCGTTCTTGTAGCGATTGCAGATTGCTGTGCTGAATTTCCACCTGCTGGCTCATGCTGTGACGCACTGCCAGTGCATCGGCCACTTCACGGAAGGCCGTCTGGATGGTGCGCTCATATGTCACCACGGCCGCGTTTTGGCGCACAGCTGCCAAGTCCAGGTTGGCCTGGCGCCGCCCGCCATCAAAGATGGGTAAAGCAATGCTGGGCATGAACGTCCATGCCTTGCTGCCGGATTCAAACAAGCCATTGAGTTCTGCGCTGCCACTGCCCCAACTGCCAGTCAAGGCAATGCGCGGGAAGAAGGCTGCACGTGCGGCGGCCACCTGGGCGCGGGAGGATTGCAGCTGGTGTTCGGCAGACATGATGTCGGGCCGCGCTGTCAGCAAGCTGGAGGGCAGGCCCACGGGCACGTCCGCAAAAATCGGGGCACCGCGCTCCAGCGGTGGTAATGGATCGACGCTGGCGCCGGTGAGCAAATACAGTGCATGGGCGACCTGTGCACGCTCTTGCTCCAGTTGTACGGCCATGGCCAGTGCTTGGTGGTGCAGGCTTTGCACTTGGGTGAGTGCATATTTGCTCAGCGCACCGACTTCATGGCGTCGCGTGAAAATGCGCAGTGTTTCTGCACGGCTCTCCACGGTGCGGCGCGTCAGGGCCAGCCGCTCATCGGCTTCACGCAGCGCGAGGTAGGTGCGTGCTACTTGCGCCAGCAGCGCCTGTCGCGCTGCCTGTGCGCCTGCTTCGGAGGCCAGGTATTGCTGCAAGGCCGCTTCACTGAGATTGCGCACGCGGCCCCACAAGTCCAGCTCCCAGCTGTTGAGACCCACAAACACTTCGTGGTCACTGCTTACGACCGACTGGCGCGTGGCGTTCAAATCCCCCGGCACATGGGCGCGGGCATGGCTGCTGCCTACGCCGATGCTGGGCACGCGGTCGGCACGTTGAATGCCGTAGGCCGCACGTGCTTCTTGAGCACGCAGCAGCGCCAGTCGCAAGTCATGGTTGTGGGTGCTGGCTTGCACGAGCAATTGCTGCAAGCTGGGGTCTTTGACCATGGCCTGCCATGTGGGCAATTCGGCAGCAGCACTCTGCGCATTTGCAGGGGCGGTGCGTACGCCGGAAGGGTAGTGCGCAGGCAGTGCTGTTTGAGGCTCGGTCAGTGCTTGGCTGGGCGCGCAGCCCGCCAAAAGGAGCGCTGTGCAAAGACCGAGGGTTGCATAAGCGGTAGAGCGTAAGTGTGGCTGGAAGGCTGAATGCATATCTGTACTGGTTGAGCGTATTGCTTGTTATACCGACGCTATAAGTCAGTAAGCAAATGCGTATGCATACAGTCTGAAAGTTTTTGATCTGAAATTCCTTGAGTTAAGTCAAGATTAATACCGACTGGTCGGTTTTTAAGTGGTGAGCAAAAATCACTGAAAACCCTTGAGCTGCGCTGCACAAGGGTATCAAGGGCGCAATAAGCGTAGCAACAACAGCCTGTGCTGAGGACGCAGGGCTTCGATGGATGCAGGAGTGGGTGCTTCACCGCTGGCCAAAATCATGAATAGGCTCTGGGTCAGAGGTAGCATCAGGATGGAGCAATCCGTAAGCCCTTCGGGGGCCGTCAAAAAACCTTCGGCGATGGCACGCTGCATCAGCCGTTCGTGGTTTTCTGCGTGCATGCGCATCATGTTCTTGTGCCAGTCCTGCATGCACTCAGGCAGGCGTGGCGCTTCCGCCAGGAGCAGCCGGATGGTGGGCAAGATGGAGGGGTCGGTCAAGCGCTGCAAGGTGTGATCGACAAAGGCATCCACCAGGTCTTCCAGACTGCGCGCTTCCGATGGCCACCAGTGCAGGTTCTCTAGCAGCGGAGCTTCCAGCACGCGCTCCAGCAGTTTTTGCAGCAATGATTCTTTGCTGGGAAAGTGGGCGTACAACCCGCCTTTGGAGAGACCTGCGGCCTGGGCAATGTCCTCCATGCGCGCGGCGTTGTAGCCGTGGCGTGAAAACTCAGCCAAAGCCGCATCCAGGATTTGCTGGACACGGACTTCGGCGGGAAGGCGCTGTCGGCGCCTGTGAGATTCATTAAGCATGGCTGAGTATGGGCAAAAAGCAGTCAGAATTATCTGACACATAGCACCTCGTAGCGCTGGTGTTAACGGCAGTTAATGGTGAATGCCGTCTTCCTCTTGGGATATGTCAAACCGTCCGTGAAGACTGCGGCATGGATTGGCAGTGCCCGTGGCATTGGCTATGCTGGGGGCATGGTAGCTGCAAACTGCACGAGAACACGTCGCGCGCTCATGCTCTGTGTGTGGGGCTTTGCGTTGCTGATGATGGGTTGCGCCAGTGCGCCCACGCCCAATGGCAAAGTGCAGGGCGATGCTTTTTCCATGCAAGAGATGCTGCAGTCAGACAGCAACCGGATTGCGACCCTGGCCATGCGTGAAAACATGGACAGTCTGATGCGTTTGATGGACAAGCTCTACCAGCGCAACCCTGCGGAATGGCGCAAAACTGCAGGCTCGCGTGACGCGGCCATTGCCCATGTCCGCAGTGCCATTTTGGGCAAACAGATGTGGCCCGATCTGCAAGAACATCGTGATGTGATGGCGCTGAGCAAAGCGCTCAGCCCGGACTTCGCCGGCGACCGGGTGGGCGCATTTATCTATGCCATGGGCGATATGCTTCTGACGTCACATGGCGGCAAAACCAGCTTTACCTTGGTCGACAGTCTGGACCCCCAACATGTCTACAACGCAGCCCGCAATGTCGAGATCGCCAACTGGGTACTCAACCACCGAAAAAATGGCAAAGGCCAGCCATTGCTGCTGTCCAACCACATCTCGGAGCAAGAGCGCAATCTCAGCTTTGAGCGTGAAATGGGCAAGGTAATAGCGCGGCTGGATTTGGTGGCCAGCTTTGGCACGGAGCGCGTGCGGCGCTCGGCCATTGGTTTCGCGCAGAGTCTGGTGGGTGGGCCGTTGCTACAGTTTTTACCTGTGCGATGAAGGCAGCTGCAGCGCAAGCAGTCGATTTGAGGGTCAGAGCGTGCCCGCCACACCCAGCAATTCATGCAGCCGGGTGCTGGTGGTGGTGTATTGCAGCAGCACGGGTTTGTCGGTCAGATATTCGGCAATCGAAAAGCCCGCCAGCGTAGCCTCGTGAAAACCGCACAGCAGCAGCTTGCGCTTGCCGGGGTAGGTGTTGATATCGCCTACGGCATAGATTCCCGGCGCTTCAGTGACAAAGGTGCCGGTGTCCAC
>JAFAGF010000172.1 GCA_023422975.1 Pseudomonadota bacterium | reverse complement strand
GCCGACATCAAAAACCGCATCGATCCGTTGCTGGAGTTGGTGGGCCTGTCGCACCTGGCAGACCGCTATCCCGCACAAATCTCGGGCGGCCAAAAGCAGCGTGTGGGCATTGCACGCGCGCTGGCGTCCAACCCCAAGGTGCTGCTGAGCGACGAAGCCACGTCGGCGCTGGACCCCGAGACCACCCGTTCTATCTTGGACTTGCTGCGCAAGGTCAACCGCGAGCTGGGCGTGACCGTGGTCTTGATTACCCACCAGATGCAGGTCATCAAGCAAATTGCCGACCGTGTGGCGGTGATTGATGCCGGTGAAATTGCAGAAATGGGCTCGGTCATTGACGTATTCACGCAGCCCCAGCAAGCCATCACCAAGAGCTTGATCGACGAAATCGTGCCGCAAGAGTTGCCCGCCAGCGTGCTGGACCGCGTGCGTTCTTTGGCTGCCAAGTTGCCCGCAGGCCAAAGCGGCCAGCTGCTGCGCCTGTCGTATGCCGGTGAAAGCGCGTACGAGCCAATTTTGTCGCACCTGATTCGTGAGCTGGGCCTGGATTTGTCCATTCTGCACGGCCAGATCGACGAAATTCAGGAGCAGACGTTTGGCTCGCTGGCCGTCTATGCCAGCGGTGATGCAGCCAAAATTGACGCAGCCATCAGCCACCTCAAGAGCAGTGGCGTGGTGGTGCAAGTGGTGGAAGTGAAGGGCTAAGCGATGTTCGAGAATTTTTCGGAAATGATGATCGAGTTGTTCATCGATTCGTTCTGGGAGACGCTGATCATGGTGGGCATCTCCGGCCTGCTGGGCGGCGTCATCGGTATTCCGCTGGGCGTGTTTTTGCGCCTGACCGACAAGGGTGGCGTACTGGAAAACGCACCGCTGAACAACTCGGTGGGCTGGGTGGTGAATGCCGTGCGTTCCACGCCGTTCATCATCTTGCTGGTGGCCATCATCCCCTTCACGCGCCTGATCACTGGTTCGTCGATTGGCACATGGGCGGCCGTGGTGCCGTTGACCATTGCGGCAGCGCCGTTCATTGCGCGTTTGGTGGAGACATCGCTGCGTGAAGTGGACAACGGCTTGGTGGAAGCCGCACAGTCCATGGGCGCCACCACCAGCCAGATCGTCTGGAAGGTGCTGCTGCCTGAAGCGATGCCCGGCATCGTCGCGGGCCTGACCATCAGCTTTGTGAGCTTGACGGGTTACTCGGCCATGGCGGGCGCCATTGGCGGTGGCGGCTTGGGTGACTTGGGGATTCGCTACGGCTACCAGCGTTTCCTGCCCGACATCATGCTGGCCGTGGTGATCATCTTGATCTTCTTTGTGCAAGCCATCCAAAGCTTTGGCGACTGGATTGTGCGCCGTATCAGCCACAAGTAATCAACCCGCGCCAGCGCTGCAAACCGTTGCAGCCTTGCAGACCAAGCCGTGCCCTGTGCACGGCTTTTTTGTGCCTGCACCAGCGCACGGGGTGGGTGCTTGCCCGAACACGCAGACAGCCATGCCGATTGGCGCAGGGTGAATAAGCATATGCGTGTTTTCCCTTGGTTTGTTATGCGTTACTTTCTTGCCATGCCCCTGTCAAAGGGGCCTTCGATTGAAGTTGAACCCGATTCAGGATACCTACCATGCACAAGCGTTTGCTTTTGAAAACCCTGGCAACGGCTGCATTCTTGCCTGCAGCCTTCCTGGCGCAGGCCCAAGATGCCAAAGTCACCATCGGTGTCACGGCCGGCCCCCATGCCCAAATTGCCGAAGTGGCCAAGCAAGTGGCGGCCAAGCAAGGGCTGCAGGTCAAGCTGGTAGAGTTTGGCGACTTTATTCAGCCCAACGCGGCCCTGGTTGCCGGTGATATTGATGCCAACATCTACCAGCACCAGCCGTTCATGGACGCGCAAAACAAAGACCGTGGCTACAAACTGGTGCCCGTGGCCAAGGCGGTGAACCAGCAAATGGGCGTGTATTCCAAGAAGGTCAAAAGCCTCAAGGATTTGAAGAATGGCGCCCGGGTAGGCATTCCCAACGACCCGACCAATGGCTCGCGCGCTTTGATGGTGCTGGCAGAGCAAGGGCTGATCACCCTCAAAGCGGGTGCAGGCGCCCGCGCTTCGGTGCTGGACATCACGGCCAACCCCAAAAAACTGAAGTTTGTGGAGCTGGAAGCCGCGCAACTGGCGCGCTCGCTGGACGACTTGGATGCCGCTGCAGTCAACAGCAGCTATGCCGTGGCGGCAGGCCTCAAGCCCCAGGGTGACTCGCTGGCGCTGGAAGATGTGAACACCCCGTATGTCACGGTGCTGATTGCCACGCGAGCAGGCCATGAAAAAGATGCCGATTTGCAAGCCTTTGTGAAGGCCTACCAGTCGCCCGAGGTGGCAGCCTTTATTGCCACCACCTTCAAGGGCGCTTACACACCTGCCTGGTAAGCCACCGGCCGCATGAATGCGGCCCCCTGGTCAAGCTGGCTGCCGCCACACCACGCACTGCACACCAACATCACCGGGAGATACTTGTGAATCACCACCAAACAGACCTTGCTTTTGTATCGGCGCTGGGTGTGCAATGGCTGCACCGTCCTGTACCGGATCAGTGTGGTTTGGCTGAACTGCTGGCGCAAGAGGCGCTGGATGCAGACGAGCAAACCACTGTGGTGCAGGCCGTCGGTGCCAGCGTGGCCGATGAATGTGCGGCCCACGGCTATCACAGCATGGATTTGGTGGTGCTGCACCCGGCTACCACCGGGCTGGAAGCTGCGCTGCAGCGTTTTGACCAGCCGCACACCCATGCCGACGATGAGGTGCGCTACATCTTGGAGGGCGAAGGCATCTTTGGCTTTCTGGATGCGCAGGGCCAAGAACGTGTGGTGACGGTGCGTGCCGGTGATTACCTGCGTGTGCCTGCAGGCGTGGAGCACCGCTTTACGCTGACGGCGGCACGCCGCATCAAGGCTTTGCGCCTGTTTGCGGACAGGGCCGGGTGGGCAGCGCAATACACCCAGCGCCCTGTGGGCGCTTTGGAGATGAAAGAATGAATTTGCCTTTGCATGCGCTGGATACGGCGCAGTTTGAACGTGCCCAGCAATTGCTGAGCGAAGAGTGGCTGGCGCAGGACGCCGAACTGGCACCCTTGCTGCCCGTAGTGCTAGCGCGGGGCGTGGGGCAGGACTGGCACAAGTCAGGCACCTTTCGCCACCATTTGGCGGGCGTGGCCCGTGCGTTGACCCTGTGGCAGCAGCCGCGCGAAGTGCGCTTGCTGGGTTTGCTGCACAGCGTCTATGGCAATGCTTTTGTGGATCTGGTGAAGTTTGACGCCAGCAGCGAGCGCGGTGATTTGCGTGCGCTGGTGGGGGAGCAGGCCGAGCACCTGATCTACCTGTTTTGCACCATCAGCCGCACCGAGTTCACGCAAAAGCTGCAGGCGCACGACGTGGCGGCAGACGGCACGATGGACGTGGCACAAGGTGCCCAGCGCATCACGCTCACGCCGCTGGAAGTGGCTGCGTTTGCCATCGTCACCATGGCTGACGCGATGGAGCAGTGGTCCAGCTGGCAAGACGATGTGTACTCGCGCTTTCCGTATGTCGACCATGCGCGCCAGCAGAGCGTGCATTGGGCCTCGTCGCTGTGGCCGGGCCCCATGCGCCCCACCAGCCGCATCGTCAGCCAGATCAACGCCTGGGGGCGTGCGCTGCAGCACCCCGTGCTGCGCCAGCAGCTGCCGCTGCCGCCCATGTTTGCGCAATGCAGTGTGGAGCTGACAGCAGGCAGCGAAGCGGCGGCCATGTCGCTGTATTGGTCGGTGATCCAGATGGACCAGCCTTTGGTGGAGCCCGACTGCGCGATTGCGGTGCTGGAGCAGGCCGTGCAACTGAACCCCTGGGTGGGCGAGCCACAGATGGTGCTGGCCCAGCTGTACCTGGCGGCCGGTCGCTCACAAGAGGCTGAGCGCGCTGCCGCCAGTGCGGTGCACTGCTACAGCTGCTGGGGCAATGCCTGGGACAAGCGCGTGCAATGGGATGCCTGGATGGCGTGGGCGCGCATTGTGCGCCAGTCTGCCCAGCAAGGTACGTGGCCTGAGCGGCTGGACAAGCTCAACAACATGGCGCTGCGGCAAGATGTGGCAGGTGCGTAAGCAGGCACTTGCTCTTTAAAAGATGAGCTGGCTGCGTACATATTTGCTGGATTTCAAGGTTAAAAGACATTAAATTGAAGGCAAACTAAGCGCTAGCAGCTCTCTTTTTTGATAGCAGTTCATCCAAAGCCCTGTGGATAGTCTCCGCAGGGCTTTTTTGTGTTCTTGCTGGCTGACAGTGGGGTACCACTTTGGCTGGCAGGGGGGGGCTACAGGCGCACGTTACAAAGGCATGACAGCGCTGTTGCATGCGCTGGTTCAGGAGACATTCATGCGCGCTCACTTCAAACCCACCCCCAGCCAGCCCCATGACCCTGATCTGGCGCAGCAAGCGCGTCCCGGCCATGGCGTGCCCTCACAAGATTTAGACCCGGCGGCGCAAATGCCGCTGTCTGCGGCAGAGTCCGCGCGCGAGCTGCGCTCGGCCTTCACCGGAGGCGGCATGATTGCTGGCACCGGTCTGGGCTGCATCATGGGCATGATTGTGGCCGGTGGCGCAGGCGCAATGCTGGGCGGTGTGCTGGGCAGCGTGGTTGGCGC
>JAFAGF010000147.1 GCA_023422975.1 Pseudomonadota bacterium | reverse complement strand
AATGCATGCAAATCAAGCGCCAGCAGCTCTTTATTTTGATGGTTTGCGTGGGAATGCGCTGCCGGCTCAGGCCTGCGCGGCAGGCAGGCACAAGCGCATGCGCAAACCGCCCAGCGCAGCAACGTCGGCCGCCACGGTGCCGCCGTAGGTGTGGGCCAGCTCTCGCACAATGTCCAGCCCCAGCCCTGCACCGGGGCGTTGCTCGTCCAGCCGCTGGCCGCGCTCAAAAATGTGCTGGCGCTGCTCGGCAGGAATGCCGGGGCCATCGTCATCGACCGTAAAGCACAGCAGTTCACCTTCTTGCGTAACCTGCAATTGCACCTGGTGGCGGGCCCATTTGCCCGCGTTGTCCAGCAAATTGCCCAGCATCTCGAACAGGTCCTGCGCTTCACCGCGAAACGCCAGCCCCTCGGCATTGCCGATTTGCGCAAACTGCACGCACCGTGCGGCGTGCAGCCTTGGCATGGTGCGCAGCAGCGCTTGCACAGGCGCTTGTACGGGTGTGCGCAGGCCGGTGGCGCGCACGGCCGCTGCTGCGCGCGCGCGGGCCAGGTGGTAGTCCACCTGGCGCTGGGCGGTGGCGACTTGCTCTTGCACCAGCTGTGCCAGCGGGGTGCTTTCCTGTGCAGCGGCGTTGCCCAGAATGCTCAGCGGTGTATGCACGGCGTGCGCCAGATTGCCCGCCTGGGTGCGCGCGCGCTGCACGATGTCGGCATTGGCGCTGAGCACGTGGTTGAACTCGTTGATCAGCGGCTGCAGCTCATTGGGGAAATCGCCTTCCAGCTGGGTGGACTGGCCGGTGCGCACGGCACTCAGGCGCTGGCGCAGCATGTCCAGCGGGTGCAGGGCCAGTTGCAGCTGTACGGCCACGGACAGCGTCAGGCCTGCGGCCAAGGCGCCCAGTGCGGTCAGCAGCATGGTGGTAAAGCGCTGCACCGGCTCTGCGACCAGGGCCTGGTCGGCCGCTACGGTCAGGCGCAGCAACGGGGCGTTGGCATCGGGTAGTTGCAAGGGGCGGCTGACGGCCAGCAGCTCATGGCCCTGGGCATCCTGCAGGGGCAGCGCGGCATAGCCACGTGGTGTGCTGCCGGGGAAGGCAGTATCTGGCGGCAGGGGCAGCAACTGGTCCCACAGCGAGCGAGAGCGTGCAGCGCCCAGTTGCGCCGTGCCTGTAGCGGGCAAGACATCAACTTGCCAGTACAAGCCCGACAAGGGGGTGGAAAAGCGTGTGTCCCCCGCAAGGGCTGGGACTTCCACGCGACCGTCGGTTTGCACATTGACGGAGGCGCTGAGCTGGTTGAGTTGGCGCACCAACTGGTCTTGTAGCTGCTGGTTGACGTGTTCCTGGAACAAGCCGCGCAGCCCCCAGCCTGCCACGGCAATGGCCAGGGCAATCCAGATCAAGGCACCCAGCAGCAGCCGCATGCGCAGCGAGCCGTGGCGCAGGGACAGTGGGTTGGGCAGCCTCATCCGGCGTGCCCCACCGCTTGCAGCCGGTAGCCCAGACCGCGCACGGTTTCAATGCTGCCGGGCGGCAGTTTCTTGCGCAGGCGGCCCACAAACACTTCGATGGTGTTGGAGTCGCGCTCGCTGTCCTGGGGGTAGAGGTGCTCGGACAGCTCGGTGCGTGAAAGTACCTCGCCCACGCGCTGCATCAGCAGCGAGAGAATTTTGAACTCATGGCTGGTGAGGAGCAGCGGTTGCCCATTGACGGCCACCGTGGCCTGGCGGGTATCGAGCCGAATGCTACCGCACTGCCACTGGGCGCTGCTGTGCGGCGACAAACGGCGCAGCAAGGCGCGCAGCCGGGCCAGCAGCTCTTCCATGTGAAAGGGTTTGGCGAGGTAGTCATCCGCACCAGCATCCATGCCGGTGACTTTTTCGTGCCAGGCGCTGCGCGCCGTGAGAATGAGCACGGGCATCAGCCGCCCTTGTGCACGCCAGTGGCGCAGCACACTCAACCCATCCACCACCGGCAAGCCCAGATCAAGCACTGCGGCGTCAAAATTTTCTTCATCGCCCAGATATTGCGCCGTGGCACCGTCGGCGGCCGTCTCTACGGTGTGCCCCGCCGCGCTGATGGCGTGGGCCAGTTGCGCCAGCAGTGTGGGCTCGTCTTCAACCACCAGGATGCGCATCAGTCGTGCCCCTTGCGCCGTACGCTGAGCACGCGGCCATCGACGGCGTCGACTTTGAGTTTGGCCATCTGGCCGTTGGCTTGCAGCAGACGCATTTCGTAAATGAAACGGCCATCGTCGTGTTCAAACTCCACTTTCACCACTTGGCCTTGGAACTGGCGCTCGACCTGATCGAGCACCGTGCGCAGCGGCAGTACCTTGCCGGCCTGCAGGGCTTGGCGGGCCAGTTCATGGTCGCTTTCATCGGAATGGGCTTGTGGCCAGCCCTGCACGGCGCCGGTCCACAGCGCCGCGCCCAGCATCAGGCTGCCGAGCAGGGCCAGCAGGTGGCGGCGTTTGCGTGAAAAGGTGAAAAGCATGGGTGGTCTGGAAATTTCGGACAAAGCCAACGCGGTAGTTATAGCGGGCATTGGATGAATGACAGATGAATGGCTGCTTCAGCTTGTGTTCACGGCAGGTTTAGAAAAATTCCTGTCAGCCAGCACGGTGCTGGCCATTGTTCACATCTCTGGAGGTTTTCACCATGAACACACATCAACGCTGGTCTTTGTCGATGGCGCGCCGTTGGGCGGCTGCCGGTTGTTTGGCGGGGCTTTCAATGGGGGCGATGGCGCAGGGCGCAGCCCCTGTGGCAGCACTCGCAGCAACGCCCCAAGCCACTGCGCCTATGTCGCAGCCTGTGCTCAACATTCGCCAAATCTACGACCGTGTGGATGCGGCAGGCTACCGCGATTTACAGGAGATTGAGTGGTCAGACGGACGCTATGAAGTCAAAGGCCGCAATGCACAGGGCGAGCGCGTCAAGCTGGAGGTGGATGGCCGCACCGGCGAAGTGCTGCGCAGCCGCACCAAACGCTGACGCCCTGCTGGGTAGCGGCGCGCAGGCGCACCTGCCCAGCATCTGCAGGTCTCAAAAAAACAGTACCTAAAAAAACTGGAGGGGTGTATGCGAGTAGGGGTTGCGTTTGGCGGCTGGTGGTTGGTGCTGACGGCGGCATGGTGGGCAGTAGCTCTGCCCGGGCAGGCGCTGGACGGTGCACAAGGCGTAGCGCTGTGGTGGCAACTGCGCCAGCAGGCGCTGTACCTGAGTGGGGTGTGGAGCATCGGGATGATGTCGCTGGTGATGCTGCTGGCGCTGCGACACCCTTGGATGGAGTGCCCGCTGGGTGGCATGGACCAGGTGTATCGCCTGCATAAATGGCTGGGCGTGGGCGCTGCGGTGGCCGCTGTGTTGCACTGGGCCGCCAAGGAGTCCAGTGGCTGGATCAAGGATGTCTGGGGCACGGCCGGACGCCCTGCGCGTGATGTGATGCTACCGTGGGCACTGGAGTGGCGCAGCGCCGCCAAAGATGTGGGGGAATGGGCGTTTTATGCCTTGCTGGTGCTGGTCGTTCTCACGCTGTGGCAACGCGTGCTGCCTTACCGCCCCTGGCGCAAAGTGCACCGCGTGATGCCGGGGTTGTATCTGTTGCTGGCGTGGCACACGGTGGCGCTGATGCCTGCGCAGCTGTGGCAGTGGCCGCTGGGCGGGCTGCTGGTGGTGCTGTTGGCGGTGGGCAGTGTGGGGGCGCTGTGGTCGCTGGCAGGGCGGGTGGGCAAAGGGCGTCATCGCTACCTAGGCACTGTGCACGCCGTGCAGTTGCTGGGTACAACGCCGGGCCAAGACCCGCTGGAGGTGTTGTGTGCCTTGCCTGCCCGCTGGAGAGGGCATACGCCGGGGCAGTTTGTGTTTGTGCGATTTGCTGGCGCGGAAGGCGCGCACCCGTTCACCATCGCCAGTGCGCCCGGGGGCTGCGGCACTGCGCCAGATGGGCGCACGCTGGTGCGGCTGGTGATCAAACCCTTGGGTACTTATACGCGCAGCTTGCACACGGTTTTGCAGCCGGGGCAAACGGTGTCTGTAGAGGGGCCTTACGGCGGTTTTGATGCGCGCGGGCAGTCCACGCGAGTGCAAATCTGGGTTGCGGGCGGTGTGGGCATTACGCCATTTCTGGCGCTGCTGCAGGCGCGGCAACTTGGTATGGCGCAAGTTGAATCCTTGGCGCCCGCGCATTTGCACTACTGCACGCACAATGCGAATCAGGATGTGTTGCTGCCACAGCTGCGTGCGCTGTGTGCAGCGGCACAGCCCCCGGTGAGCCTGTGTGTGCACGATGCGGCGCAGGGCCAGTATCTGCAGCCGGCGCACTTGCAGGCTTATGGCGCGGCGCTGGATATCTGGCTGTGCGGCCCCGCCGGATTGGGGCAGGCCCTGCGCCAGGCGGCACGCCGCCAGCGGGGCTGGCGCATGCACCAGGAAGCGTTTCAGATGCGTTGATGCAAAAAAGCCTGCTTTCGCATGAAAGCAGGCTTTTTTTAGGAGCTGTTTGCGCTGATGTTTACTGATGTTTCAATCGATAAGTGTCGGAAAGCAATATATAGCCAGCGCAAGTAGCTATCTTTTTAGTGAATGGTGGTGTTGCCGGGGGCGGCGGGTGGCTGAATGCGGAAAAAGCCCGTACCTGCGCTGCCGCGGCCGATTTCTTCTTCGGTGGCTTCACGCACAGCTTCGACCTTGATTTCAATGCGCAGGGCAATGCCAGCCAAGGGGTGGTTGCCGTCCAGTACCACGTGCTCAGGGTAAATGTCGGTCACGGTGTACAGCGCATCTTTGGGGGCTTCTGCGTTGCAGCCCTGGGGCAGGCTGGAGCCTTCAAAGGTCATGCCTTCTTCGAGTTCCTTGGGGAACAGCTCGCGCTTTTCCAGGAAGATCAGGGTGTCGACATAGTCGCCAAAAGCGTCTTCGGGCTCCAGGTGCAGCTGCAGCTTGTCGCCCACGGTGTGGCCTTGCAGCGCTTCTTCAATGCGCTTGAGCAAATCGTCACCGCCGACGAGAAACTCCACGGGCTCGTTCAGCACGTCCAGCTCATCGCCCAAAGTGTCTTTGAGGGTCCAGGTCAGCGCGACCACGCATTGGGGGGTGATTTCCATATCCATACCTTTTGATGTGTGGTCAGCCAGCAGTGGCGCTGGCTGCCAAAGAGCGAGAAATTGTACCGGGGCAGGCTTGGTGTGCACCGGCGCAGGGAATGGCTTCGGCCTGATCGACGCACAGGCATTGCGGCGGCGCAAACCGCCGCATGCGGCTTTCAGAGGAAAATACCTGCCATCGTGCACGGGGACAGACTGTCCCAGCGGCTGCATCTCCCCCTAACCGAAGACAAGCATATGGACACCAAAGCTCCCTTGACGCTGCTGGGCGGCATTTCGCCCGAGAAATTCATGCGCACTTACTGGCACAAAAAGCCTTTGCTGATTCGCCAGGCCATCCCCGGCTTCAAGCCCTTCTTGAACCGCGCGCAACTACTGGCTTTGGCAGGCGAAGAGGGTGTGGAAGCGCGTTTGATCGAGCAACTGGGTGGTGGTGAATGGAAGCTCTCGCACGGCCCTTTCCCGCGCCGCAAGCTGCCCGCATTGACCAAGCCGGGCTGGACTGCCTTGGTGCAAGGCGTGGATTTGCACAACGAAGATGCCCATGCACTGCTGCAGCAGTTCCGCTTTGTGCCCGATGCGCGCATGGATGACTTGATGATCAGCTTCGCCACCGACCAAGGCGGCGTGGGCCCACACTTTGACAACTACGACGTGTTCTTGCTGCAAGCCCACGGCAAGCGCCGCTGGCGCATCGGTCGCCAAAAAGACTTCACGCTGCAAGCAGGTGTGCCGCTGAAAATCTTGACCAACTTCGAGCCCGAAGAAGAGTTTGTGCTGGAGCCCGGTGACATGCTGTATCTGCCGCCAAAGTGGGCGCACGACGGCATTGCCGAAGGCGAATGCATGACGTACTCCATTGGCTTCCGCTCGCCCAAGCAAGACGAGATGGCGCGCGAAATCTTCTTGCGCATGTCGGATGCGCCCGATGAGTGCCCCAAGGATGTGGTCTACAAAGACCCCAAGCAAGCCGCTGTGGCCAACCCGGGCTTGATTCCCGAAGACATGTATGACTTTGCTCGTGAAGCCTTGAAGAAGGCACTGGCGGAGCCTTTGGCGCTAGAGCGTGCTTTGGGGGAGTACATGACCGACCCCAAACCCAACGTCTGGTTTGAACCCGCAGAGGGCTTTGCGATGATCGAAGGTGTGCGCCTGAACCGCCGCACACGCATGATGTACGACGCCAAGCACATCTTTATCAACGGCGAAAGCTATTTGGCTGGCGGCAAAGATGCCAAGCTGATGCAAAAACTGGCCGACACGCGCGAACTCAGCCATCGTGAGGTACAGCAGTTCAGCGACGATGCCCTGGAGTTGCTGTCCGAGTGGGTTGACGCCGGGTGGGCCGATAGTGTGAATACCTGAAATACAAGTGGTTACAAATTGCAGCATCAAACCCTGTAAACCAAACTTGTAACGCGGGCGTTGAGGGGGAAAGCTAGCGTGCATACGATGTCCATTTCGGGCATGGCGCTGGCAGCAGATCTGTCGTGCATGAGCACGGCGCTGCACCCTTTCTCAACCCTTAGAGGTATAGATATGAAGAACGCTTTCATCTTGGCAACCGTTATCGCTTCTGCTGCTCTGGTCGCTTGCGGCAAGAAGGAAGAAGCTCCTGTGGCACCTGCAGCTCCTGCTGTGGAAGCTCCCGCTCCTGAAGCAGCAGCTCCTGCTGTGGAAGCACCTGCCGCTCCTGCTGCTGAAGCCGCTCCTGCTGTTGAGCAAGCTGCTGAAGCCGTGAACCAAGCTGCTGAGAAGGTGGAAGAAGCTGCTGACGCCGCTAAGGCTGAAGCTGACAAGGCTGCTGAAGCTGCCAAGTCCGCTATCGAAGCTGCTAAGTAATTCGGTGTGATCCCTGCTTCGGCAGGGGTAGCCAAAGAAAAACCCGCTGTGTGCATGCACAGCGGGTTTTTCTTTGGTGGCATTTTTT
>JAFAGF010000129.1 GCA_023422975.1 Pseudomonadota bacterium | reverse complement strand
CATGAGCGCGAGATCGAGCGCCAGCTCAGCTTCAATCTGGTGCAGCTCATCACCCTGCCGTGGCGCAGCCGCTGGCAAGGCTGGCAGATGGAGCAAGCCACGCTCACTGCGGCCCAGCAGGTGCTGCTGCATGCCGCCGACACCCGTCGTGCCTGGCTGCGCGCCGTGGCTGCACAGCAAAGCCTGCAATCGGCCGAACGCATGTACGAAGCCGCCGAGGCTGGGGGCGAGTTGGCCCGCCGCATGGCGCAGGTGGGCAACTTCAGCAAGCTGGAGCAAGCCCAAGAGCTGCGTGTGCAGCACGAGGCTGCCGCACAGCTGGCCCGTGCCCGCCTGAATGCCTCATTGGAGCGCGAGCAGCTGGCCCGCCTGATGGGCTTGTGGGGCCCGCAGGCCGACTTTGCCCTGCCCCAGCAATTACCACCCCTGCCTCCAGCCGAGGCGCTGCACACCGGCACCGATGCCGAAGCCACCGCCTTGCGCGAGCGGCTGGACGTGCGCGCGCTGCGCCGCGAGCTGGACACCACCGCCGACCGCCACGGCTTTGCCCGCGTGGGCGCGCTGTTTGGCGACATTGGTGCCAGCTACAGCCGCAACACCAGCACCGACCGTGCCACACGCCACGATGAAGTCACGCGCGGCTGGGAGCTGGACATTCCCTTGCCCATTTTTGACTGGGGCGGCGTGGCCGCCGCCGGAGCCCGCGCGCAGCTGCAGCACAGCAGTGCCCAGTTGCGCAGCACGGCTTTGCAAGCACGCAGCGAGGCACGCACCAGCTGGCTGCGCTACCGCACCGCGTGGGATCTGGCCCAGCAGCAGCGCGCCGAAGTGCTGCCGCTGGCCCAGCAGATGCAGGAAGAAGCCGTGTACCGCTACAACGGCATGTTCATCAGCACCTGGCAGCTGCTGGCGCAAGCGCGCAGCACGGCGCAGGCCGTGACCACCACCACCGACGCCCAGCGCGACTTCTGGCTGGCCGATGTGGACCTGCAACTGGCGCTGTACAGCACCTCGCCCGGCGCCGGTGCAGCCAGCATCGCAGCTCCTGCCACCGAATCCTCTGCACAAGGCCACTGAACATGAACCGCCGCAATTTTTTCACCGGCGCGGCCACCGCAGTGGCTGCCGCCTCCGTCAGCAAAGTGGCCATGGCGGCTTTGCCCGAACCCGTGATGCAAAGCAGCGCCGACACGGCAGCGCCACTCACGCCACCCAACGGCCGCCCTTACCACCCTGTGGTCACACTCAACGGCTGGACCACGCCCTGGCGCATGAACGCAGGCGTCAAAGAATTTCACCTCGTGGCCGAGCCCGTGGTGCGCGAAGTCGCGCCCGGATTTTTCGTCAACATGTGGGGCTACAACGGCCAGTCGCCCGGGCCCACGATCGAAGTGGTGGAAGGCGACAAGGTACGCATCTTCGTCACCAACCGCTTGCCCGAGAACACCACCATCCACTGGCACGGCCAGCGCCTGCCCAATGGCATGGACGGTGTGGGCGGCCTGAACCAGCCGCACATTCCACCCGGCAAAACCTTTGTCTATGAGTTCGAGGCACGCCGCCCTGGCACCTTCATGTACCACCCGCATTCGGACGAGATGGTGCAGATGGCCATGGGCATGATGGGCCTGTGGATCACGCACCCGAAAGGAAAGCACCCACTGATCGACACCGTACAGCGCGACTACGCCTTCTTGCTCAGCGCCTACAACGTCGAACCCGGCGCCATGACGCCACGCATCAATGAGATGACGGATTTCAACATCTGGACCTTCAACAGCCGCGTCTTTCCGGCCATCACCCCGCTGGTGGCCAAGCAAGGTGACAAAGTGCGCATCCGTGTGGGCAATCTAACCATGACCAACCACCCCATGCACATCCACGGCCATGAGTTTGAGGTGACCGGCACCGACGGCG
The DNA here is from genome assembly GCA_023422975.1 of Pseudomonadota bacterium. Classification (GTDB taxonomy): domain Bacteria; phylum Pseudomonadota; class Gammaproteobacteria; order Burkholderiales; family Burkholderiaceae_C; genus Comamonas. The sequence goes on along the minus strand of JAFAGF010000129.1, from coordinate 1,484 downwards.
GCCCCACGCCCAAGGGTTCGCGCTGGCCCGAGGTCACGGTGGACGTGGCCGTGGGCCAGATGCGCCAGGTGGAATTCATCGCCGACGAGCCCGGTGACTGGGCCTTTCACTGCCACAAGAGCCACCACACCATGGGCGCCATGGGCCACGACGTACCCACCATGATCGGCGTGGACCACCGGGGGCTGGTGGGCAAGATTCAAAAGATCGTGCCCGACTACATGCTCATGGGCGAGCGTGGCATGGGCGATATGGGGGCTATGGAAATGCCCCTGCCCGACAACACCTTCCCCATGATGACCGGCAGCGGCCCCTACGGCCCGATTGAGATGGGCGGTATGTTCACCACCTTCAAGGTGCGCAAAAACTTGGGCGCCAACGACTACCAAGACCCGGGCTGGTACCAGCAGCCCAAGAACACGCGGGCCTATGAGTGGAAGGGCGCTCCCCTGGCCGCCAGCGCACCGCGCCAAACCCCTCCCGGCCAATCACCAGGCGCGCCCAGCGTACGCAAGCCCGAGGCTGGCAACGGCCATGCCCACCATTGACAGGACACTTCCATGAAAACTCTGAAACTCATAGCTATCAGCGCTTTACTGGCGGGCGCTAACACCGTTTTTGCACATGGCAATGAAAGCCATGCGCCAGCAGGCCCCGTGGCCAAAGAACAAAAAGCCTGGGGCATTGCCGGCGATGCCAGCAGCGCTGTGCGCACCATCACCCTGAACATGGGCGACGATATGCGCTTTAGCCCCAACCACTTCAGCGTCAAGCAGGGCGAAACCGTGCGTTTGCGCGTGGTCAACCAAGGGCAAATCATGCACGAGGTGGTGCTGGGCACCCAGGCAACGCTGGACGAACATGCGCAAATGATGCTCAAGTTCCCCGGCATGGAGCACGCCGAGCCCTATATGGCCCACGTGGCCCCCGGCGCCACCGAAGACCTGGTGTGGAACTTCAACCGCGCCGGCACTTTTGACTTTGCCTGTCTGATCGCCGGCCATTACCAGGCCGGTATGACCGGCACCTTCACCGTTACGGAATAACGAAATCACCTCCAGAGAGAAAGGAACTCCCCATGTCCACCAAAAAAACCACCCGCCGCCACGCCCTGCACCTGCTGGCCGCCGCCGCAGGCATGGCCGCCCTGCCTGCGCTGGCCGCATCGCCCGCCAAAATCCCGATGGAGGTCTGGAAAGACCCCAACTGCGGCTGCTGCAAAGACTGGATTGTGCTGATGGAGCAAGCCGGCTTCAGCGTCAAAGTGCATGACGTAGGCAACACTGCCGTGCGCGCCAAGCTGGGCTTGCCCGCGCAATACGGCTCCTGCCACACCGCCTTGGTGGGCGGCTATGTAGTGGAAGGCCACGTGCCCGCCGCAGACATTCACAAGCTGCTCAAAGAAAAGCCCAAGGCGCTGGGCATTACCGCCCCCGGCATGCCGATTGGCAGCCCCGGCATGGACGGCCCCGAATACGGCGGTC
>JAFAGF010000096.1 GCA_023422975.1 Pseudomonadota bacterium | reverse complement strand
GGCGGCTCCACCGACATCGTGGCGCGCTTGGTGGCGGAAGGCATGCAGGCGCAGTTGCAGCAAACCATCTATATCGAAAACAAAGCGGGCGCAGGCGGCATGGTGGGGGCCGAGCAGGTGGCGCTTGCCGCCGCCGATGGATACACGGTGGGACTGGGCTCGATCAGCACGCTGGCGGTGAACCCCGTGGTGCTCAAAGCTGCGCGGGTGCAGCCGCTGCAAGATTTCAAAATGGTGGTGCCTTTGGCATCCATTGCCTCGGTGTTTGCCGTGCCACCATCTGCGGGTGTGCAGGACTTTGCCCAGTTCTTGCAGCTAGCGCGCAAGCAAGGGGATGCCTGGGCGGTGGGGTCTTCGGGCATTGGCTCTGTCGGCCATGTGATTTTGGAGGCGCTCAATGCAGACTTGGGCCTGCGTTTGCGCCATATCCCGTTTAAAGGTATGGGGCCGGTGGTGCAAAGTGCACTGGCAGGGCAAACGCAGGTGCTGAGCGACCAATACCCATCGTCGGCCCCCCACATCAAGGCGGGGCGCTTGATTCCGTTTGCCGTGGCTGCCAATCAGCGTTTACCGGCACTGCCGCAAGTGCCTACGCTCAAAGAGCTGGGCTACCCGCAGCTCAATGCGCTGGCCATCACCTGGTTCGGCTTGGTGGTGCCTGCTGCCACGTCCGATGCGGTGGTGCAGCGCCTGAACCAAGCGGCGAATGCCGCATTGGCACAGCCCCAGCTGCAAGCACGTTTGCAAGCGTTGGGCGTAGAGGTTATGGGTGGAGCGGCCCAAGACCTGACACGCATGGTGGAGCAAACCAGCGCCCAGGTGCGCACTTTGGTGCAGCAGCGTGGCATTACCGACGGCATGTGATGCCTACAGCCCGCTGCCTTTTCACAACCACGTAAAAACGGTGTTGGTGGTTTAGATACACCACGTGGCTGGGCGCTTGTAGGCGCAGGTCGCTGTGGTGACGATGGGTGCGGCGGCGGTGTTGATAATGACGTGACCCAGATTGCGTTTGGGCCGTTTGTTTGTTGATGACCCTAGCGAGATCGCATTTCATGAAAGCTGCACCCGACTGGCTGGCCCGTAGTCTTGATACTTTGCGCGGCGCTGCTGCGCAGCCTGTGCCTGCGGCAACGCAGCGCCCGATGGCACAACGTTTAAAGGCCACCTTGCGACGTGGCCCTGAGGCTTTGTCACCCCATGTGCTGCGGCGCTTGATGGAGGACATGCAGTCTGCCGCGAGTGCGCAACTCAGCGAGGTGGAAGCGGCCAAGCATGCGCAATCGGTGATGCAGTGGTATGCCACAGCGACGGATGCGCAAAAAGCTGATTTGTGGCTGCTGATCTGCGAAGAGTTTGGCCCCGATGCCCAGCGTATTCAGGCTGTGCGTTTGCAACTGGAGCAAGCCGGCAACCCCGCGGAAATGGCGCAGGCAGAAATTGCTTTGCGCAAAGTGTTGGTGTCTGCGCGAACCCGGCTGCTGCAGCGCTTTTCGGTGCCTGAAGGCGGCATGCGGTTTTTGATCGACATGCGTGCTGAGTTGCTGAAACTGCCCAAAAGCGATAAGCGGTTTGTTGCGCTGGATGCAGAGCTGGAGCACCTGTTTGCAAACTGGTTTGATGTGGCCTTTTTGGAGCTGCGCAAGCTGACCTGGGACTCACCTGCGTCGCTGCTGGAGAAGTTGATCGAATATGAAGCGGTGCATGACATTCGCAGCTGGGCCGACTTGAAAAACCGGGTGGACAGTGACCGCCGTTGCTATGGGTTCTTTCACCCCAAAATGCCCCATGAGCCACTGATTTTTGTGGAAGTGGCACTGGTCGAACAAATGTCTGCAGCGATTGCACCGTTGCTTGACGAGCATGGCGCGCGCGCAGACCTGGCCAAGGCCAGCATCGCGATCTTTTATTCCATCAGCAACACCCAAAACGGATTGCGTGGCGTGAGTTTTGGCAACTCACTGATCAAGCGTGTGGTGGATGACTTGTTGTGTGAATTTCCCAAGCTGCGTAGTTTTGCCACCTTGTCGCCTATTCCGGGCCTGCGGCAATGGCTGCTCAAGCATGGCGATGCGGTGATTGCACAATGGACACCCAAGCAGCATGCGGCGGTTTCGCAGGCGCTGGGTGTGGCGGCACCGGTGCAGATTGCCCAACTGGTGCAGGCCAGCGACGATGTACAGCAGTGGGGCGAGGCGCATGTGCTGCGCAAAGCCTTGATGGGCTGCGCCGCACATTACTTGGGTAAAGGCATGGACAAAGGCCGGCCGCTAGACCCGGTGGCGCGTTTTCATCTGGGCAATGGTGCGCGGGTGGAGCGCATCAATTGGGCGGCAGACTTGTCCAACAAAGGGCTGAAGCAATCGCTGGGGTTGATGGTGAACTATTTGTATGACCTCAAGCGGCTGGATAAGCACCGCGAGTCCTTGGCGCAGGGCAAAGTGCCAGTGTCTGCAGAAGTTGATGCTTGGAGCAAAGGCTGGTGAAATGGCTTGCATCGCACGGAGGGCAGGAGGTGCACCGCTGACTTGGGTGGATGGCATTGGGGGGCAAAGAGACGTGAGACGGCATGACCGTACGCAAAAAAGCGCCTTGAATCGGCGCTTTTTTGTTGTTGGTGTCGGTGTGGCGTGTTGCTTATTAAGCAACGGTGCCCATTTGGCTTTGCAGGTAATTGGACAGGCCCACCATTTGAATCAGCCCCAGTTGTTTTTCTAGCCAGTAGGCGTGGTCTTCCTCGGTGTCTTTGAGTTGGGCCAGCAGCAAATCACGAGACTGGAAGTCATGGTGCTTCTCGCACAGCACCATGGCGGCGCGCAGGTTGTCGCGTACCTGGTATTCCACGGCCAAGTCTTTGCGCAACATTTCTTCTACGGTGTTGCCCGCTTCAAAAGCATGTGCGCGCATATCGGGCTTGCCACCCAGGAACAGGACGCGACGCAAGATCACATCGGCATGCTGTGTTTCCTCTTCCATCTCGTGGTTGATGCGCTCATACAGGCGCATGAAGCCTTGGTCTTCGTACTGGCGCGAGTGGATGAAGTACTGGTCGCGTGCGGAAAGCTCGCCACGCAGCAATTCGTTGAGGCAGGCGATAACTTCAGGATGACCTTGCATAGTTCTTGTTCTCTGGAAAGTGATGGGTGCTTGCAGTATGGGGGTAAGCGAAAGCCTCGCCAAATCGCTCATCCATAAACCCCCTGTGCACTGCATTGCATGCATGCGAAACGCAGAATCATTCGCGATTGACGGAAATTAGGGGGAGGGGTGCTGCATTGGTGCCACCAGAGGGGCATTGGCCTGCGGCACAATGCACACCATGCTGATGTACCCACAGATTGATCCCGTAGCCCTGCAATTGGGGCCCATTGCCATTCACTGGTATGGCTTGACCTATTTGGCGGCGTTTGGTCTGTTCTTATGGCTGGGCACGCGCAGGCTGAAACACCCTCCGTTTAACCGCTTGCAAGGCGATGCAGCTTGGACACGCCGTGATGTGGAGGACTTGCTGTTCCAAGGTGTGGTTGGGGTCATTGTGGGTGGACGATTGGGTTACTGTTTGTTTTACAAACCGGCGTATTACCTCAGTCACCCGCTGGAAGTGTTTGCGGTGTGGGAAGGTGGCATGAGCTTTCATGGCGGCTTGCTGGGCGTAATTGCTGCTTTGGTGTGGTTTGCAGCAACGCGCAAGCGCTCTTGGCTGCAGGTGGTCGACTTTGTGGCCCCTTGCGTGCCCACAGGTTTGGCTGCTGGGCGTATCGGTAACTTCATCAATGGTGAGTTGTGGGGGCGGTTCGCAGACCTATCCTTGCCGTGGGCTATGGTCTTTCCGCAAAGTGGTTCGATGTTGCCGCGACACCCTTCGCAGATTTACCAGTTTCTGTTGGAAGGCCTGCTGCTGTTTGTGCTGCTGTGGCTGTACGCACAAAAAGAGCGTAAACCGGGCCAGGTGGCTGCAGCCTTTTTGCTGGGTTATGGCACGTTCCGATTTGTTGCCGAGTACTTCCGCGAGCCCGATGCTTACTTAGGTATTCTTTCGATGGGCATGAGCATGGGGCAATGGCTTTGCGTTCCTATGATTGTGGGTGGTGCTGCGATGTGGGTGTGGGCGAACCAGCGCAAAGCGGCTTAACGCTCAAGTGACAAGAACAAGAAAGTAGGTGGGCGTGTTAGAGCGTCGTGCATATCTGCAATGGTTGGCAGCAATGGCGGTCGCAACTCCAAGGTGGGGTCAAGCGACAGAGACACGCCGTCGCCGTGTGGATTGGCCCAGTCAGTCTGCCAATCTGATCGTTCCATTTCCAGCGGGTGGCCCCAGTGCGATTTTGGCCAAGCAAGTTGCACTTGCGTTTGAGCGCACGACAAAAAAAACTCTGCGCCTTCAGTACCAAGGGGGGGCTGGTGGTTTGCAGGGAGCGAGTTTTGCTGCCAAGGCGCAGGCCAATGGGCAAAATATTTTTATTGGTGGCAGCCACCTCGCAGTAGCTAGAACGCTGATCGCTGATGAAGACTTCGATTTGATTGAAGACTTAAGGCCGTTGGCTTTGGTGGCTGTGGTGCCGCAGGTTGTGGTCATCAACCCTGAGCGCATCCGTGCACGCACAGCCATGGAGTGGCTGACAGACTTGTCGCGCAAGCCCATGCGCTATCGCATGGCGACGGCGGGTATTGGGTCTTCGAGCCATATTTCTGCAGAAATTCTGAGGCATCAAGAGTCGCTGCGCTTTGATTACGTGCACTTTCGTGGCGCTGGACCGGCGCTGCAAGATTTGCTGGCTGGCTCTGTAGACATGATGGTGGATGGGTTGATATCTTGCCTGCCCCATGTGCGCTCAGGTCGATTGAAGGCTTTGATGGTCACGGGCAGTCAGCGTGTGGAACTGTTGCCGGATGTGCCGTGTGCGCTGGAAATGGGTGTGCATGCGCTCGATAGCGTAACTTGGTATGGCTTGTTTGCCCCGAGCCAATTGACGGATACGCAGGCACATGCAATGCAGGAAGTTTTTCTGCAAATGGGCAGCGACACAATATTGCAAAAAAGTTTGGCTGCAATGGGTATTCGCTGGGGCGATCTCTACGGTGAAGCGTTTGCGGCGATGGTGCGGCAAGAGACTTTGCATTGGGCGCAGCGCGTGAAAAGCATGGGCTTCAAGCAACTGTGGCTAAAAAATACGGAAGAGAGCTAAAGGTGAATGATCAAATCGCTATGCGCCATGAAGTAGATGAGCATGGGCAATCTACTGGCATCGTGACCGTTGAAATAGCGAACCCTGGCAAGCTCAATGCGATGACGCGCAAGATGTGGCGCGAGTTACGATCGGCCTTTGAGACTATTCAGAACAGTTCAGCCATTCGCTGTGTTGTAGTTCGTGGGCTGGGTGACGCATTTTGCGCAGGCGGTGATATCTCGGAGTACCCTGACTTCCGCTTTGATCCGGTTAGTTTGGCCGCTTTTCATGAAGATGATGTGTGGGGCGGGCTTTGCGCGATATTGGCTTGTGATGTCCCTGTGGTCGCGAGTATTCAGGGGGCTTGTATGGGGGCGGGGGTGGAAATTGCCAGCTGCTGCGATGTGCGCTTGGCGACAGAGGCAGCGAAATTCGGCGCACCTATTGCCAAGCTTGGTTTTCCCATGGCTCCCAAAGAGTTGCAATTGGTAGCGTCAGCCCTGGGAGGACATGCTGTCAGACGCATGCTGCTTGAGGCTGCCATTTTTTCTGCCCAAGATATGGCCGCGATTGGATGGTGCGCTCAGCCATTGAGCGAAAACCGGTTGTCTGTTGAAGTGGCACGGGTTGCCCAGCGGATTGCCAGCCTTGCGCCGCAAGCAGCGCGTTTGAATAAGCAGACGCTGCGCAGTTTGGCTGGTGGTCAGCGGATACAGCAACCGTATGCGTATGCTGATACTGCAGAACATCATGAGGGTATTGCTGCATTTTTGGAAAAACGAGCGACCAATTTTTGAGGACCATTGTTCAGTCGATGGTCCCGCCATATACCTATGCCTATGTTTGATGTGACTTCTGGTGCCCAAGTTTCTGCGCAGTGGCAGTCTTTCGTGCAGCCTATTGCTCGGTTGTTTCAGTGTGTGCCAATCGCAAAAGGGTGTGCTGTCCTGGTGATGCTGGCTAGTGAAGAGGCGCGGAGCGCAGTTTGTGCTGCAGTTCATGCGCTGGAAGGTGAATGTGTTGAGCTTGCATTCGATGCGGCACCTGCAGAGGTTGAGCAGGCGATCTTGCGGCAGCAGCCCGTAGTTGTGGTGTGTGCGCCAGAAATTTTTGGTTGGGTGTCGAAAATTGCATTCGTAGCAAGAAGTTCGGCAATTTATACCTGTGGCGAAAATGGTGAAGGCACGTTGCTAGCGCGCGCGGCTCATTTTGTGGAGTGAGATTGGTGGGTGGTAACCCAGTAGGGGTTGGTCATGCTGCAGGCAATAAAAAAGGATCCGAAGATCCTTTTTTATTGCCTTTCGGCGAATTAGCGCAGCACCAGCACTGGCACTTGTGAGTGTGTGAGAACGTGCTGTGTTTCGCTGCCCAGTAGCAAGCGCTTGATGCCTTTGCGGCCATGCGAAGCCATGATGATCAGATCTGCACTTTGCTTGTCTGCTGCAGCGATGATGGACTCGGCAATCAGATCAGATTTGGCAATACTGGTTTTTACTTTCACGCCAACTGCTTTGCCATCGGCTTTGATTTTGTCCAGTACAGCTTGGGCTTGCTCGGTCCATTGTGCTTCGATGCGCTTGATTTCCGAAAGCTCTACGGTTGCTCCGCCTTCCAAGTAGCTACGGGGATAGCGGGGAATGACTTTCAGTGCGATCAGTGAAGCACCTGTGAGCTTGGCTAAATCCATGGCGTGGCTGACAGCCTTGTCAGACAGGGGCGAGCCATCGGTAGCAACCAGAATCTTTTCGTACATATTGATCTCCAAGTTTTTTATTAAGGAAGTGTGATGTCTAGAGCTTAGGTGAGTGGTGTAAAGGGTTCTTGATTCACATCAAGATACTTGGGGTGTTTGTGGATACGCTTGCGGCCATGTCTGCAAACCCTCAACAGCCGTCTCTGGATCTAGAGAGGGTCGATCCATCTTGCCTCAATTTCCCTTCTGCTGCTGTAGGTGAGTTGCACCTGCTTGATGATCCGCAGGAATGGACAAGCTTTGGGAAGCCTTATGGTGAACACGTTGGGGCCGGTGCCACCCCCGAAGATGTTGAAGTTTGGGAGTCGCAGGTTGTCTTGGATGGCATGTATTGCTCAACGTGTGCCTTGACGATTGAGGATGCTTTGCGTGCAGTGCCTGGTGTGCAGCAGGTAGAGGTCAGTGCTGCAGCGAAACGTGCCAAAGTGGTGTGGTTGCCTAGTCAAGTGCTGCCTTCGCAATGGATCAAGGCGATTGAAAAAGCGGGCTACAAAGCAGTTCCAGCCAATGACGCTTTGGCGCGCGAGTTGCGTCAGGCTCAGCACAGAAAGGCGCTGTGGCGCTGGCTTTTGGCAACGTTTTGCATGATGCAGGTCATGATGTACGCATGGCCTTCTTATAGCGCCAATCCAGATGATCTGCTGATGGAGTACGAGCGGCTTTTGCGCTGGGCCTCTTGGGTAATTTGTATTCCCATGTTGATTTTTGCGTGTGGCCCATTTTTTAGTGGTGCTTGGCGTGATCTTAAGCAACGTCGTGTCAGCATGGATATGCCCGTGGCTTTGGGCATGATCATTACGTTTGTCGTCAGCTCTATTGGTACGTTTGCGCCAGAGGGTGTTTTTGGCAAAGAAGTTTTCTATGACTCTTTGACCATGTTTGTTTGCTTTCTGCTCACGGGGCGCTGGCTGGAAGTCCGGTTGCGCGATCGCACAGCAGGTGCTTTGGATGCAGTCTTGAACCGTTTGCCTGATAGCGTGGAGTTGCGCCAGCGTGATGGGGCTTTTGCGCGAGTTCCATTGCGCAAAATAGGGCAAGGCGATGTTTTGCGGATATTGCCGGGCGAAGCATTCCCTGCGGATGGAGTGATCCTGGTTGGGCGTACCCAAGCTGATGAGGCCTTGTTGACCGGTGAATCTCGGCCAGTTTCCCGTGGTGTGGGCGAGCGTGTCATTGCAGGCAGCTATAACTTGACGGCTCCTGTGGAGCTGCAGGTTGAGCACATCGGTGATCAGACGAAATTTGCGCAGATCGTTGACCTGATGGAGAGTGCTTCTACGCAGAAGCCTCGGTTGGCTCAGTTGGCCGACAAAGTTGCGGCGCCTTTTTTGGTTGTGGTGTTGGTGTTAGCCGCGGCAGCGGCGATGTACTGGTGGTCAGAAAGCCCTGGGAAGGCTTTGATGGTGGCTGCTTCGGTACTCATCGTGACGTGTCCATGTGCACTTTCTTTGGCAACGCCAGTGGCCATGCTGACTTCAGCGGGCACCCTTGCGCGCCAAGGTGTGCTGGTGCGTAACTTGCAGGGTCTGGAGGCACTGGCATCCATCGATACTTTGGTGTTTGACAAGACGGGAACTTTGACGCAGGACGGAATGGTTGTCGCTGGAATGTCGGTGCTAGATCAATCACAAGCTGATGCTTGGCAAGGATTGGCGGCGGCAATTGCTCAGCAATCTCGGCATCCGGTCTCCAAAGCGGTGACTGGTTTTGGGCAGTCTCAGGCTTCTGGGTGGCGGGTGTTGGCGTTAGAGGAAATTAGCGGCCAGGGGTTGCGTGCGCAGGTACAAAAGGTGGGTGACGAGGCGGCTTCTATTTGTGTACGCTTGGGCTCACAAAGATATGCAGGAGCAGAGCAACTGTTCAGCGAAAAGCAGGCTGTTTATTTGGCACAAGAAATATCGCCTCAAGATATTGCACCGCTAGCACTGTTTGAACTCAATGAAAGCGTGCGTAAAGAGGCCAAGCAAGTGCTGTCGGCGTTGAAGAGCTGTGGAGTTGATGTGCAGTTGCTATCAGGGGATGGTCAACAGGCAGTATCACGTATTGCCGCGCAACTCGGTATTGAGCAGTATGGTGCTGAGTGCTCGCCAGAGTCCAAGCTCAAAAGCATTCTGTCTGCGCAGCAGGCGGGGCATCGAATTGGGATGGTGGGTGATGGTTTGAATGATGGGCCCGTTTTGGCAGGGGCTGATGCATCGTTCGCCTTTGGTAAGGCTGTTCCCTTGGCCCAAGCAAAGTCTGATTTTGTGGTGCTTAGCGATAACTTGGAACTGGTGTTGCAAAGCATATTGCTGGCGCGCAAGACATTGCGCATTGTGCGCCAAAACCTGTTTTGGTCAGCTTTTTATAACGCTGGCTCTATTCCGCTCGCCATGATGGGGTTGATGCCTGCATGGCTGGCAGGCCTAGGCATGGCATTGAGTTCTTTATTGGTGGTGCTCAATGCGGCACGCTTGGCGAAGCCTTTATCGTTAACTGCGGCGCAACTGAGTGGTGGCGCTACTTTGCCGTCTTCTGAGGCGGTAGCTGTGCTGGCTAAATAAAGGGTGTGCCGTGGAAATACTTTATCTCCTTATTCCTTTGTCCGTGATCTTGGTGCTGTTCATCGCAGGTGGTCTGTGGTGGGCAATTTATCGCGGGCAGTTTGAGAGCGTCGAACAAGAGGCAGAGCGCATTCTTCGAGACGATTGATGTTTGTCAACAACGAAAAAACCATAACAGTGAACACTTTCGACTGCATATTAAGAGGTGCCCGATGGATTCTCTAAAAACCAGTGCTGCACACTACAGTGATACCGTAGTTAGGCAGTTTTCAATCATGGCCGTCGTGTGGGGGGTTGTAGGCATGTTGGTCGGCGTTTTTATCGCCGCCCAATTGGCTTGGCCCGAACTCAACTTCGGTATTTCTTGGCTCAGCTTTGGTCGCTTGCGTCCATTGCATACAAACGCGGTGATTTTTGCGTTCGGCGGAAGCGCCTTGTTCGCAACAAGCTACTACGTGGTGCAGCGTACCTGCCAGACCACGTTGTTCCTGCCTAAGTTGGCTGCATTTACCTTCTGGGGTTGGCAGTTGGTTATTGTGGCTGCAGCTGTCAGCTTGCCTTTGGGTTTTACCTCCGGCAAAGAATATGCTGAGCTGGAATGGCCTATCGACATCCTGATCACTTTGGTGTGGGTGTCTTACGCGATTGTGTTTTTTGGCACAGTCGGTACACGTAAGGTCAAGCACATTTATGTGGCCAATTGGTTCTTTGGTGCTTTCATCATTGCGGTGGCTTTGCTGCACGTTGTGAACAGCGCCGCGATTCCTGCGGGCTTCATGAAGAGCTACTCAGCTTACGCTGGCGTGCAAGACGCGATGGTGCAGTGGTGGTATGGGCACAATGCGGTTGGTTTCTTCTTGACCGCAGGCTTCCTGGGCATGATGTACTACTTTGTGCCTAAGCAAGCAGGCCGTCCTGTGTACTCGTATCGCTTGTCGATCGTGCACTTCTGGGCGCTGATTTTTACGTACATGTGGGCGGGTCCTCACCATTTGCACTACACAGCGCTGCCGGATTGGACGCAGTCTGTGGGCATGGTGTTCTCGCTGATTTTGTTGGCGCCCTCTTGGGGCGGCATGATCAACGGTGTGATGACATTGTCTGGTGCGTGGCACAAGCTGCGTGAAGACCCCATCTTGCGTTTCCTGATCGTGTCTTTGTCGTTCTATGGCATGTCCACGTTCGAAGGTCCCATGATGGCTATCAAGACAGTGAACGCACTGTCGCACTATACCGACTGGACTGTGGGCCACGTGCACTCTGGCGCTTTGGGCTGGGTGGGCTTGATCACCATGGGCTCGCTGTACTACTTGATTCCTCGTCTGTTCGGTAAGACCGAAATGCACTCCAAGTCGGCCATTGAGCTGCACTTCTGGATGGCTACGATCGGTATCGTGCTGTACATCGCTGCGATGTGGATCTCCGGCGTGATGCAAGGCCTGATGTGGCGTGCAGTGAATGCTGACGGTACTTTGACTTATACCTTTGTGGAAAGCGTGAAGGCTTCTTATCCCTTCTACGTGATCCGTGTAATTGGTGGTCTGTTGTACTTACTTGGCATGTTGATCATGGCTTGGAACGTTATGAAGACAGTGGCTTCGGGTCGTTCTGTGAAGGTGGCAGTGCCTGCCGTTAACCCTGCTCACGCCTAAGTACGAGGAGCCTGAAAAATGTCCGCAAACAACAACAAAGGGTTCACCCACGAGAAGGTTGAAACCAGCAATTTCTTGATGATCGTTTTGATCTTGCTGGTGGTGGCTGTGGGTGGTCTGGTGGAAATTGTTCCGCTGTTCTTCCAAAAGTCCACGACAGAAGCTGTGCAAGGCGTAGAGCCCTATCAGCCTCTGCAACTGATGGGCCGTGATGTCTATATCCGCGAAGGCTGCTACAACTGCCACTCGCAGATGATTCGTCCTTTCCGCGCAGAAACGATGCGCTATGGCCACTACTCGGTGGCAGGTGAGTTCGTGTACGACCACCCCTTCCAGTGGGGTTCCAAGCGTACAGGTCCTGACCTGCACCGCGTGGGTGGCAAGTACAGCGACGAATGGCATCGCATTCACTTGAACAACCCGCGTGACGTGGTGCCTGAGTCGAACATGCCTGAATACCCTTGGCTCAACAAAAATACGGTTGACCATACGGTGGTTGCTCAGCGTATGACGGCCTTGCGCACTATTGGCGTGCCTTACACCGATGAGCAAATCGCCGGTGCTGCAGAGCAAGTCAAGGGTAAGACTGAGATGGAAGCAGTGATTGCTTACCTGCAAGGTCTGGGTACAGCGCTTAAGTAAAAAGGATAGGGCTATGGACATCACCACCATGCGCATTGTTGCAACTCTGGTATCGATGGCACTGTTCATCGGCATCTGGTGGTGGGCGTATGCCCGCCGTAATCAGGAGCGTTTTGATGAAGCGGCACAACTGCCGTTTCAGCAAGACTGATTCCCCATCCAGAACGAGAACATCCCATGAGCGATTTCGTAAATAACTTCTGGTCGGTCTACGTCGCTGGCATTACTGTGGTGGGCATCATTGCTTGCTTGGTACTGCTTATCATCACTGCCCGTAAAAAGGTTGTGGCGGACGGCGAGAACACCACTGGCCACGTGTGGGACGAAGACCTGCGCGAATTGAACAACCCGATGCCACGTTGGTGGGTCTGGATGTTTGTGATCACTGTTGTCTTTGGCTTGCTGTATCTGCTGGCATACCCTGGTCTGGGTTCGTATGCAGGCAAGATGCAGTGGAGCCAAGTTGGTGCTTATCAGGCTGAGGTTGAAAAGGCCAATGCGGAGCTGGAGCCTCTGTATGCGCGTTTCACAGCCATGAGTGCGCAAGACATGACCAAGGACAGCCAAGCCATGGCAATTGGCGAGCGCTTGTTCATGAACAACTGCGCGCAATGCCACGGCTCTGATGCTCGTGGCAGCAAGAGCTTCCCCAATCTGGCGGATGGCGATTGGCTGCACGGTGGCGCACCTGAGAACATCAAGCAAACCATCACCGAAGGCCGTATGGCAATGATGCCTCCCCAGGCTGAAGTTGTTGGTACACCTGAGGACGTTCGCAACTTGGCGCACTATGTGCTGAGCTTGTCGGGTAGCCCCCATGACTCTTTGAAGGCGTCGCTGGGCAAGTCCAAGTTCACCGCTTGTGCAGCTTGCCACGGCATGGACGCCAAGGGTAACACCATGCTGGGTGCTCCTAACCTGACCGATGACATCTGGTTGCATGGTTGGGGTGAGCAAGCGATTGTGGACATCATCACCAATGGCAAGATGAACGAAATGCCTGCACAGAACAAGAAATTGACACCTGCGCAAATCGACGTTTTGACTGCTTATGTTTGGGGCTTGTCTAACAGCAAGTCTGGAACAACCAACTGATCGTTATGGCGATCGTGAAGGCGGCACTGTGTGCCGCCTTTTTCTTTGGTGCGATTTAGGGAGTTTGACTCATGAGTTCCGAGCAAAAAAAACCGCAAAAAATCATTCCTATCAAAGCGGATAGCCAGGAAAAAACTGTATCGTTTTTTGAAGCGCACAAAAAAATTTATCCGCGCTCCATCAGCGGTCGGTTTATGAGCTGGCGCTGGGCCATGGTGTGGCTGACGCAGCTGCTTTTCTATGGATTGCCGTGGCTAGACTGGGGTCAGCGCCAAATGGTCTTGTTTGATCTGGGTGCACGACGCTTTTACTTGTTTGGCTATGTGCTGTATCCGCAGGACTTTATTTATCTGACGGGGCTGCTTATCGTCAGTGCGCTTTCGCTGTTTTTATTTACGGCGGTAGCAGGGCGTTTGTGGTGTGGTTTTACGTGCCCACAAACGGTGTATACCGAAATTTTTATGTGGATCGAGCACAAGGTCGAAGGTGACCGCAGTGCACGCATTCGCTTGGACCAGGGTGGTTGGACGTTGGAAAAAATCTGGCGCAAAACCCTCAAGCAGTTTTTATGGATTGCCCTGGCGTTGTGGACCGGTTTTACGTTCGTAGGCTACTTTGTGCCCATCCGTGAATTGGGGGGGGAGTTGCTGGCGTTACAAGGTGGTTGGCAGATTTTCTGGGTACTGTTTTACGGTTTTGCGACCTATGGCAATGCAGGCTATATGCGTGAGCAAGTCTGCAAATACATGTGTCCCTATGCACGTTTCCAAAGTGCGATGTTTGACAAGGACACTTTGATCGTTAGCTATGACGCCAAACGAGGTGAAAACCGTGGCCCCCGCAAAAAAGATGTGGACTACAAGGCCCAGGGTTTGGGCGATTGCATCGACTGTAAATTGTGCGTACAGGTCTGCCCTGTGGGTATCGACATTCGTGATGGCTTGCAGTACGAGTGCATTGGCTGTGGCTTGTGTGTGGATGCATGCAACAACGTGATGGACAACATGCACTATCCACGTGGCCTGATTCGGTTGACGACAGAAAATGCGGTCAATCAGGGATGGACGGGGGCACAAATTTGGCGCCGCATTGCACGTCCGCGTGTGCTGATTTACACCACAATTTTGCTGGGTTTGACCGCAGCCATGGTCTTTAGCATGGCGGTGCGTGAGCCACTCAAGGTGGATGTAATTCGTGATCGCGCATCTTTGGCGCGCATTGTGGCTGGTGGCAAGCTGGAAAACGTTTATCGCCTGCAGGTGATGAATGCTACAGAGCAAGTGCAAACCTATAGCATTTCCGTGAAAGGGTTGGAAGGTATTGCGATGGCAGAAGGCGACATCGTGGAGGTGGATTCTGCCCAAACGCGTGGTGTGGCTGTGCGTGTGCAAATTCCGTACGGAACTGCTGCGCCTGGTTCGCATCCAATTGAGTTTGAAATCACTGCGCAAAGTGGCAAGGGCCATGTGCTTGAAAAATCTGTTTTCTTAGTGCCGCGCTAAGAAAGTAGCATTGCTGGTGTGCAGAACACTGTTTGTGCACACTGCGTTCGATTGAAAGAGAGTTGCTTATGTCTCAGGTAGCAAAGAAGCTGGAAGTGCCATCAGGTCCTTGGTGGAAATATGGTCACGTATGGTTGGTGCTGTCCGGCCCTGCTGTGGTGGTGGTGGCCGGTATTGTGACGGCCATGATTGCCATGAATGGTGCTGACCCTGTGGTGGAAGATGATTACTACCAAAAAGGCCTCAACATCAATCAGGAGCTGCGCCATGCAGAAAAAAGCCTAGCACCAGCCGGTTCTGCGCGTAATCACGTGACCACGCCCGACGCAGATTTGCCTAATCTGGCACCGAAATAACCAGACTATTTTTAAAAAGATAGCTGCTTGCGCTTGTTGTGCGGTAATTTCAGGTGTATTGAATGCTGAAGTTGCTGTGAATGTTGCACTGGCAGCTATTGTTTTTATTTAGCGTTTGTCCCACGCACTGCTGTTTGCAACGGTGTTCACAATGGCTGCATGATTCACGCAAGGAGTGCACATGTGGACACGACGTTTAATGTGGATTGTTTGGCCCGCTTTTTTGGCTGCCGGTGTGATGGAAATGATGGTATTTGCCGCATTCGATCCGCATGACATGCTGTGGTTGGGGCAAGGTGTTGAGTTGTCGCGCACTGCGATTTATACGCTGGCATTCTTTGCTTTTTGGGCGGTTTTCGTGGCAGCGGGGTATTTGACGGTTTTGCTCTCGATTTCTGCGGCAGAGGTCAATGCCCAGCCTAGCATGTAGCAATGCGGCTTGTTGATGCCGTCCGCAGGCGATCATAAAAAAACCTCCAAGCATGCGCTAGGAGGTTTTTTTATGGCAAAGCTGAATGCTTATTGCCGGGAGCTTATTTGTTGCACTCGTGCTGGCTGTTGACCAGGCGTTGCAGCGCCGCAGTGTCCAAAATGCGTACATGACGCTGCTTGACTTCAACCATGCCTTCTTCCACAAATTTGGAGAAGGTGCGGCTGACGGTTTCAAGCTTCAGGCCCAGGTAGCTGCCAATCTCTTCACGGGTCATGCGTAGCACCAGCTCCGAAGACGAGAAGCCACGCGCATGCAGGCGTTGCACCAAATTCAAGATAAAAGCAGCCAGGCGCTCCTCGGCGCGCATGCTGCCCAGCAACAGCATGACGCTGTGCTCCCGCACGATTTCACGGCTCATCACCTTGTGCACATGGCTTTGCAGCGCGGTCACTTCGCGTGAGATTTCTTCCAGTCCGTCAAAGGGCATGACGCACACTTCAGCATCTTCCAGCGCTACAGCATCGCAGGTGTGATGGTCGTTGACGATCCCGTCAAGGCCAATGATTTCACCTGCCATCTGGAAGCCCGTCACTTGGTCGCGACCATCTTCTGTCGCCACACAGGTCTTGAAGAAGCCTGTGCGAATAGCGTACAGCGATGTGAATGCTTCTCCGTTGCGAAACAGCGTTGCTCCGCGTTTGACTTTGCGGCGGGTTGCCACAATGTCATCGATGCGCTGCAACTGTTGCTCATTCAGGCCCACAGGCATGCAGAGTTCACGCAGATTGCAGTTGGAGCAGGTAACTTTGATGGTTGGAGGAGTCATGTACTCGAAAGCCCAAGAGTCTTGTGTAAGAAGATGGCTTGTGCAGTTAAAAAATCAGATGAGAGACTATGGGATAGCTCGAAGATGTCAGGAATGATGTCAGTCAAATTGTGACACTGCTTGTACAGCAACCTCTTGATTCACGTCAAGGATAAACGTGGCTGATTGTTGCAAAGTCTGGTCATCAAGGAAAAAGATTTATTCATGACCGTCGTCACCCCCGAACTCTTGCGTCGTTATGACGTGCCAGGCCCACGCTACACCTCTTATCCCACAGCGGATAGGTTTGTGGAAGCGTTTGGTGATAGTGACTATATCTTGGCGTTGAAGCAGCGCAAAGTCGCAGCTGCTGCAAAGCAGCCAATGTCGCTCTATGTGCACATTCCATTTTGTGACTCACTGTGTTACTACTGTGCATGCAACAAGATCATCACCAAGCACCATGAACGTGCTGTGACATACATGCGCTATCTGGAGCGCGAAATTGACTTGCACCTGCAGCATTGCGGCCGTGGTCAAGTGGTGAGTCAGTTCCACGTGGGTGGTGGCACACCGACTTTCCTGACGGACGACGAACTGCGTAGTCTGTGGAGCATGCTGCGTGAGCGGTTCGTGTTTGAAGCGGCAGGCGAATACTCGATTGAAGTCGATCCGCGCACAGTGACGCGGCAGCGCTTGGCGGTGCTCAAGGAAATCGGCTTTAACCGTTTGAGCTTCGGGGTGCAAGACTTTGATCCTGAAGTGCAAAAAGCGGTGCACCGTGAGCAACCTGCGGAGCAGGTGTTTGATTTGGTCGCAGCTTCTCGCGAGTTGGGCTTTCAGTCGATCAATGTCGACTTGATTTATGGATTGCCCAAGCAAAATCCTGCATCGTTTGCACGCACACTGCAGCAAGTGGCCGAGTTGCGACCTGATCGTATTGCGCTGTATGCCTATGCGCACTTGCCGGAGCGTTTCAAACCGCAGCGCCGTATCTTGCAAGAAGATTTACCATCAGCGCCTGACAAGGTGGGCATGCTGTCTGCTGCGATTGAGAGCTTTATCGAAGCTGGCTATGTGTACGTGGGGATGGATCACTTTGCGCTCCCCGAAGATGCGCTGGCGGTTGCGAAGCGCCAAGGCCGTTTGCATCGCAACTTTCAGGGCTACAGCACACAGCCGGACTGTGATCTGATCGCTCTGGGTGTTTCTGCGATTGGTCGGGTTGGGGCGACGTACAGCCAAAACGCCAAGACGCTGGAAGAGTATTACGACTTGCTGGACCAAGGTCGGCTGCCTGTCATTCGTGGGCTGGCGTTGACCCGCGACGATACGATTCGCCGCGCAGTCATCATGACCATCATGTGTCAGGGCGAGGTGTTGTACGAATCTATCAATAGTGCTTGGTTGATTGATTTTAAGCAGTACTTTGCTGCAGAGATTGAAGCGTTGGCAGCACAGCAAGACGAGGGGTTGGTCGAAATTACGGATGACTGCATTACCGTGACCGCCAAGGGCTGGTTCTTTGTGCGCGGTGTAGCCTTGGTGTTTGACCGTTATTTGCAGGCAGATCGCAACAGGGCTCGGTTCTCGCGGATCATCTGATCCTTATGACTTTCTCTTTGCTTTGGACTGCTTTCTTCATGGGGCTCGTGGGTGGGCCCCATTGTCTTGCTATGTGCGCAGCACCCTGCCATGCCGTGATTCAAGGGCATGGCAAAGCGGTGCAAATGCACGGTAAGTTATCGCCAAACGCGACAGCGTGGAGCTGGAGCGCGCTGCAGTTCCATCTGGGGCGTTTTGCAGGCTATGGGGCGCTGGGGGCAATCTCTGCTTTTGCGATGGAGCAGGTGGCCTGGTTTTCTGACCGAACTTCTGCGTTGCACCCCTTATGGGTGGTCATGCACTTGGCCATCTTGGCATGGGGTTTGTTAATGCTATTTCAGGGGCAGCAGCCGGCTTGGCTGGAGCGCTCTGGCCGAGCGATGTGGAAAAAGGTGCAGCCGGTACTTTCCATGCGTGGTGGTGCGCTCTTTGCAGGCATGGCCTGGGCACTTATGCCTTGTGGCCTGCTGTATTCAGCGATTTTGGTGGCTGCTCTGAGTGGCTCTGCATGGGCAGGTGCTGCTGGCATGGTGGCTTTTGCGGTGGGTGGAGCCTTGTGGCTGGCGGGCGCGCCGTTGGCCTGGCGCTGGCTCAGCGGCAGGGTGGGGCGCTGGCGTGCAGACTGGGGTACCCGTGCAGCTGGTTTGATGCTGGTAGCGGTATCACTGTGGGCACTGTGGATGGACTTGATCTACAAGCCATCGGTGTGGTGTCGCTAAATGCTGAACAAGGGTATGTGGCTGAAGCGCCGAGAAGGTGTCTGCAAGACCGCCGAGCCGTCAACCTGAACCGGGGGTTCAGGTGGGCGAGAGCAACCTAACGTTGGGTTCGTCTGACGCGAGACGATCACGCTTGCCAGGCAATGTATCAAGCCCGTGCTCAATGAGCATTGGTTCAAGGCAATATAAAGCCCGGCGGATTGCAGACGGTTCTGATTTTACTGGTTTTCAGGGGCTGCGAAAGGCAAGTCCACTTCACTCACGTTGTCTAAATGGGTGACCAAGCGCTCGGCGACTTCTTTTGCCTCGGGTGGGGCAGCAAGGTCTTGCAAGGCAGCTTCTGCGCTGGTTGGTGCTGTGGGTTTTTCGTGCAGAGCTAGCGCTTCGTCCAGGCGCAGGGTGAGCTGGCGGGCGGCTGCATGCTCTTGATGCAGTTGGGCCTCAAGGTTTTGCAGGCGCTCTGCTTGTGCATCCGCTGGGGCTGTATCCGCCGTGCCTTGCAGTTGCGCTAACTGTTGCTG